>CAUJEL010000186.1 GCA_963169875.1 Candidatus Zhuqueibacterota bacterium | reverse complement strand
GAATCGCACCGCTGGTTGTGCCAAACCAGATGGGGCCATTTTCTTGCACATAGATGATGTTCACAA
Organism: Candidatus Zhuqueibacterota bacterium; assembly: GCA_963169875.1. Lineage (GTDB taxonomy): Bacteria > Zhuqueibacterota > Zhuqueibacteria > Residuimicrobiales > Residuimicrobiaceae > UBA2214. The sequence continues at coordinate 7,135 of CAUJEL010000186.1, read as the reverse complement.
ATTCATCATTGAATCGCGAGAATTGCCCCTTTTCCATGTCAAAAGTTCCGTCGGGGTTTTTGCGATACAGCACCGTCTCCTTTCCGGCGTTCACCCAGATATTGCCGGCCGCGTCGGTGGTGGCTGTGCATTCACTGGGATTGACCCCGAGTCTCAGATCCTTGAAAAAAGGATCCGGTTGAAAACGTTGCTGATGCTCGTCAAATTGGTACATGCCGTTAGCAGTGCCTACCACCATGCGTTCATTGAGCCAGAATAGGGAAGTGGTGCCAAGAGGCAAACCCTGCTCCGGCCCAAACCGCTCGATGATGGGCTTGTTGATGTCATTGTCCATAAAACGCAAACGAATGGCCCCGGCATCGAAGGTTCCAAGCCATAAGGTGCCGGGTTCGGGTTCAACAATTTGCCGCAAATATTCATGAAAACCCGGCAGGATGCTCTCCACGGTCCAGCCATCTGGATGCGCGGGATCATAAAGCAGGGTCATGATGCCGCCCAGAGTACCGGCGAAAATGCGCTTGCCGTCCCTACGGGAGCGGTGCATACTCACGACCAGGGGGATCGAGGCGTTTGACCGCAGGACGAGACGGCCGGAGGTGCCATCGATTTTATAGATGCCTTCCAGTCCGGGGAGATAGAGATGTCCGTCGATCTGCAAAAATTCGTTGGTTTGGTTCCTGGCAACGCCGGAGACGATTTTAAATTGTGAATCCTCGGCATCCAGATAATAGAGACCGTCATTGGCTGCAGCGTAGAGTCTGCCTTTGTATCTGGAAAAAAAAGTGGGTGAACTGCCGGAAGCGAAGGGGAAATGGGCGAGGGAAGCGCTCGTCTCAAGCACACCAATGCCTCCGTCCATGGCGAGCCAGACGTTTTTCTGGCGATCCAGATAAACAGCCGAGATGGTATTTGAAAAGAGACCGGACAGATTGGTGAGATGATGTATTATTTTTCCGGTAATGTTGATGATGACCAGTCCGCGCGACATGGTTGCCATGGCGATGGAGCCGTCCGGCAGCACCTTAGCGTCATTAAGCGTGCCCTCTCGCAGAATGGCATCCGCTTCTGTCTGAAAGGGCTGAAAGGATTGGCCATCAAAGGTATACAGACCATGAAGGTCGGTCCCCACGAGCATGACGCCGGCTTTACCCGGAAAGGGCAGGAGAGCGCGCATGCGATCTTGCGCAAAAATCGTGCTGCCGGGAACCAGCAGTAAAGAATCGCCGGCAAGCCTGGTCAAACCTGCACCGCGTTGATGAACCCACAGGACGCCATCCACATAGAATGAAGTATCAAAGATAGCAGAGGGATTACTGGGACGCAAGATCTTGACTTGCCAGGCGCCGGCAGGTGCGTTCCCGGCGGGTTGCTGTGAGAGACGAAATATTTTATCGCTTGCCTGAAAATAGATGCCTTCCGGGGTTGCGCAGGTGGACCAGACATAATTAAAATCACGATCCGGTTCAGGGACGTGATCCAGGAGGGAGACATACTTCATGTCGCCACGCGCATCCGGCGCCAGATAGCCAAACTCCGCCGCTGATCCGACGTAAATGCAGCCGCTCGAATCTTTGGCGAAGGACTTGGCAAAGGAGCGGTTCGAGATGAGAATCATGCGCCACGATGAGCCGTCATATTCCTGGACGCCGAATCCGTTACCGATGTACATGACACCGCGGTCGTCCTGGATAAAACCCCAATTCTGAAAATGGCCTTTGGTTTCGATGGACGGATACAGGCTGATGAATGGTCTGCCAATTTCGTCAGCCTGGACGGAGGCGTATAATAAAAATAATAACAATAACAATAACCTGATTTTAGGCATTCGCCGCTCCGCCGAAAAGTTCTTTTTTCAAGGTGGTAAAATCCAGGGGCTTGGTGTAAAAATTATCCGCCCCCGCAGACATGGCATCCTTGTAATACTGGTTGCTGTAGGCGGTGATCATGGATACCTTGATGGTGGGAAAGGTTCTTTTTACGGCCTTGAGCAGATCCAGTCCATTCATGCCGGGCATATTGATATCAGAGAGTATGACCATGACTTCAGGCGGCTGTCCCATGTTCTGCAGTTTTTCCAGCGCATCTTCGCCGGAAAACGCAAAGATGAACTCGATTCTGTTCTGCTGGATTTCTTTGCGAAAATATTGGCGGAACAACAGCTCGACATCTCTTTCATCATCCACTACCATGGCTTTCATGGGGCTCTCCTCGCCTGTTCTATTCATAAACCGTCGCGCGGCCAGAGGTCTGTTACCTGCATCAGTTGGCGTTATCACACAAGTCATGATATAAAATACATCACAAGTATGTAAACAGGAATCCGGCCTGTTCATTCATAAACCGCCGAGCGCGCCGAGGCCGCCGAGCAATTTTTATTATGAGTATCGAAATATTTTTAATTCGAATTCCATTTCAGTCATCGAAGTTGCTATCGATGCCATTTTTATGTTTTTCTTTTCTTCGCGTGCCTCTGTGTCCTCGGCGGTGAATGGTTCAGGTTAGCTGAATGCTGAGCCCTTGATGGTGAAAACCTCAGGATTGGTGTCACTTCAACCGGGCAATCCGGCGATGAAAAATACATCATCGCTCCGCAAAATACAAGCAAAAAGAGATGATTTTATGCCAGCATGTACAATTGCCATAATTCACGATCTTGCAGCCGCATGAAGGGGGCCAGAGCCAGTTTGCCGGTTTTGCCGATGGATTTTTCCAGATAGTTGAATTCGGCGAATTTTTCCTTCAACGCTGCGTCCGGTTGCGCGGATATCCCATGCTGCCGCAGCAACAGGATGCCCTTGGCCCGTATGGCAAGCTCCAGATAGATGCGCAGATAGCAGAGCAGATCGACCACCACGGCCGCGGGGAAATGATCGCGCAGCGACAGCATATACTGGCCAAATTTGCTTTGCGTGAACCGGCCGGTGAGAATCATCTCCAGCATGGCCATCTCCTCATCCATGCTGAGTGTGAGCCAGGTCCGCAGAGAGCGCTCGCTATTTTCATACACCACAACGATTATGGGCGGTAATATCACGATGATGGCCATGGTCATGTAAATCGGCGGCAGAATAAAATGATTGAATGCCGAGTGCACCAGTGCGGCGGCCAGAAAAGCAAGGATGCAACCTTTTACGGTAAAGCGATTTTGACGGTCATACATGCGTTTGCACAAGATGGCGAAAAGAACCGTGCATGAAGCATGCATGATGGCGGTGCCGAATCCGCGAATGAACCAGAGAAACAGAGAGGATTCCGCGAGATTATAGAGATAGTAGATATTTTCAAACACGGCAAATCCGGCGCCCACAGCCGCTCCATGTATGGCAGCATCCACCAGAAAACCGATCCTCTTCCTTTGCATGAGCCAAAAGACCAGAGAGCCTTTCACAGCCTCCTCAATGAAGGGCGCGATGTACCTGGAATAGAGCGAAATATCGCTCTGCAGTGCGTTGAGCAACCAGACGTTCAACATCAGGCAGAGCCATGCCGCCACGCCGCCTTTGAGGAGGCTGACCAAAGCCGATGGCCATTTGACCAGCTTGTAGCTGTCCAGCAGCCAGAGTATGATCGCCAGAATGACGACGGGCGATAGACTGATGAGAATGCGGCTCCAGATCATAGTATTTTCAGAGATATCATGAATTCCTTGGTTACATTTTCCTGTTCCATTGCAATGGCATAGCCCAGTGAAAAGGTTGCATCAAATCTTGACAGGGTGACGAGACGAAAATCGAATTGCGCCCCCAGATTGGCGGCGGTTCTGCGGACCCCCAACGGGGATGCTGAATCGCCGCGCTCAGCGGTCTCCGGGTTGGTCTGTATCACGGACGTGAACAGAGCCGGGCGCAGCCAGCGGCAATAAAAGCTGGTGAAACCAAGGGATTTGAACCGCAGAGGCGGCAGATTCCACTCCAGCATGATCTTGCCGTAGCTCTTGCCGCCGATCCGGTTGATCTCCACGCCCGGGAAACTGTGATACTCCCGGTAGCGTTTCTCCTCCAAATGGTCGATCCAGTTGTTGCCAAAACCGCCGAAAAAGAAGTTGGCAAAGGGATTCTGCGCACTGCCAAAGCTGTAACCAGCCGATCCCCGCAGCCAAACGGATGAATGATGAAGCGGCAGCGGCAGACCGTAATGGAAATGGGAGTAGATGCGCGGATAAAAACGGCCGTTGACCAGGGAGGCCGCGGTCAAGGTTTGCCAGCGTACGCCTTTCTCATCATCCACGCCGCCGAGCGATTTGCGCACATGCTGGTAATCGAGGGTGACTTTGCCGCTGGTCATGCGCTCATAGGTGGCGCTGATGTTTTGATACTCCGGGAGTTTTTCCAGGCCGCCGTAGTGTTTGAGGCTGAGGGTCAAATCCAGCGTTCTCGGCTTGTCGTAGATCAGATTGCGGTTATGCCCGACCTCGATCGCATAGCCCTTGCGGCTGACTTTGGTCGGGCCGTAGAGATCGTAGAAATCCGTGCCATTCAAGGCAGCGCTGAAATGCCAGCGCCAGTACTGAAAATGCGCCCCCAGGTGCAGCCGCTCCTCCGCGCGCAGGTTTTGGTCCGGACTGTACAGAGCGGACAGCGTGAGCCCGGCGATGCCAACAAGATCGGAAAAATTGCCGCGATAGCCGATGGCTATTTCATCTTTATAACCCTGGATGACAGGATACGCAGAGTTGAGCCGCAGGCGGCGGAGAGGATGGTAAGGCCCGGCGGCGAGGGTCAACGAATCGAGGTCGATGCGTCTGGGCGAACCGAGCATCCATTTTCGCACCAGGGGGTGTTTTTTGCCGAGTGCGCTGCCCAGATAGGTAATGGCGCTGACCCGCTCCGGGACCTGATTGGGTATCATCCCCGGGACAAAGCCCTGCCCGGTATAGCGCATGGCGAGGATGGAATCGTCCGAAACCGGGATGGGACGAAAGAGGCCGGACTCGTCATTGCTGACTATTTCGATATCCTTCTTGCGGAGATCATAGCGATAGATGTTGGAGACGCCGGAATAATAGGAGGAGCCAAGGAGATAGTTGCCGTCCGGCGAAAAAACAAAGCTTTGCGGCAGGCTGTTTTCGAAATCGAACAGGAGCGTGAAACTGTCGGGAGTGGCCGTGTTCATTTTGATGAGCTTTTGCCGGCCGGAGATTTCGACCAGCGAGGCGGTCAGCAGCGCCCCATCCGGGGAGATGTCGATATCGAGAATGTCCTGGCCGTAGGGAAAGGAGTGAATCTGTTTCCATTCCTTGTAGGGGGGTGGAATGCGAACCAGCGTCGAGATGCCATTATAATGCCGCACACCCCACAGGGAACGATCCGCGCGGTTGAAGGCGAGATCGCCGGTGCGCAGGTCCTTGATCAGCAGTTTTGATTTTTTGGTTTTGATATCGACCACATTCAAATCGCGCCAGCGCGAATTGTCGCTGGTGTAAAACAGGGAGGAGGTCTCTGGATCGTAGGCCAGGGATGTCACAATATAGAGCATGGGGCCTTTGACGTCGCAGATTTTCTCCAGCGCGCCGCTGTGCAGATCGAGGCTGGCGATGTGTGCGACCTGGCCGGGATAGTTGAGCGCTGCATATAGCTTATGCTGAACGCGATCGTAAAATCCTCTTGAAATCGATCCGAGCGCGCGGCTGGAGACCGGCCGGAAGGCGGTCACGGGATTGCGGCGAATCGAATCGAGGTTGGCGTGCTGCCAGGCTTTTTCCCACGTTATCCAATGCGCCCACTCCTCCGCCAGCGGTTTGCCAAATACCTGCTTGAACTGAGAGGCAAAGTAACGCTTGCTGCCTGGTGTGCGCTGATACCACTGAATCACCCTATCCGGTCCATATTGATAAGCCAGATAGCTGACGAAGCGGGTGCCGTAGAGATAAGAGTTGACGCCCACCTGAAAATCGATCGCAGTGCCTTCGGCTTCAAGACCAACGACATTGTAAAAGGGGGCCTGGTCTCGCACCATGGATCTGAAGACCATCTCATCGTAGGCGCCCTGCGCCCGTCCCCTGCCGCCGGCCAGCCAGGTTTCCAGGAAAACAGCGATACCCTCCAGATACCAGCGCGGCGTGAGCCGGCGGGGTGTGGTCAGATAGGCGTAAAAGATCGACAGGGGATCTTCCCGCGATTCCTGTACCTTGCCCATAAAAAGAGAGCGAAAGAAAGGATCTGCTCCGGCCATTTGGTCGGTGGTGATGATGTGAACCATCTCATGATTGGTGGTCCAGTTCATGCGTTCATTCGCCGGGATGGTCTCAAAGGCATAATTGGAAGGTGCCAGATCCATGAGGATAAAATTCCGCGGTGTTGAGGTGGCGCCCGCATTGCCGTAATCCGAAAAATCCTGAAGATAGAGCGTGGTTTTTTCGTCTGTGGCATAGTCAAAAATACGGCCTTCGGCTTGCCGCGTATTGATGTAGCAGCGCGCCAGGTGCGGGACGACAAATTCATGCACCTTGCCAAAATAGACCAGATCCAGCTGTGGCGTAGACCGGATACTCAATTGGCTGTACGCGGGCGCCAGGTTGAGGAAAATGAGAAAGGTGGCAAGTCGGATGCGGCATTTTCGCAGGGTCATATTCAGGGCGCCTTTTTGCTTGAGGGTAAAAATCAGCTGGCATGAATTCACTATCCCGTACGGTGGTCCCTATATGCATAATCAGGCGGCGATCATCCCCTGCGGGATATCGCCGCCTGCTCCTCGTTGACAGCACCTCAACGATGGTGGTATATTCTGGACCAGGGCCTGCCACAACCGGTGATCAGGCCGCGGTCACAGTCCCCTTGTCAATTGGGAGGCCTGACCGCATCGATTTGTTGCTGATCGAGCGTTGAGAGCTGCGTCAGGGTCTGCGGATCCAGAGTGGTCAGAGCTTCGATGGTTTGCTTGTCGATGCCCTGCAGCGCGGTGATGGTCTGCGGATCCAGGGTGGTCAAGGCTTCGATGGTTTGCTTGTCGATGCCCTGGAGCGCGGTGATGGTCTGGGGATCCAGGGAGGTCAGGGCTTCGATGCTCTGTTTGTCGGCGCCCTGGAGCGCGGTGATGGTCTGGGGATCCAGGGTAGTCAGGGCTTCGATGCTCTGTTTGTCGACGCCCTGGAGCGCGGTGATGGTCTGCGGATCCAGGGTGGTCAAGGCTTCGATGG
>CAUJEL010000185.1 GCA_963169875.1 Candidatus Zhuqueibacterota bacterium | reverse complement strand
TCTCGACAGGTCCTTTGGAAGGCACTAACAACAAAATTATGACGATGCAACGGCAATCATATGGCTTCCGGGATAAGGAATTCTTTAAACTGAAAATCTATGCAATCCATTGTTCCAGGTACGCATTAATCGGATGAGCCTATTTTTATTATGCACCAGAATATAATTGTACTAAAATATTGAAAAAACAATAACAAATTATGGAGCGTTTCAGCATATCATTCCCATCGTATTGGCAGCAAAAATCTCTTCTATACTATTGCCCATTCTTTTCGAGATATTGGATAGGTTTGGAAAGTGCCTGTAAATAGTTTAATAGACGTCCCTTTGGATCTAGGTAGCCAACTACGACTTCATCGGCTATTTCCAACATAAATTCGTTGCGCAACCCGGCAGTTTCTTCAGTTACTCTAACCACTTCAGAACTGAATGGTGTTATAATAAGTAATCTTCCTTGCTTAACGGCTGCGGTCAAAACTTTATCAATCCTTTGCATCAGTCCCCTTGCAAGGACAAGAATAAGAGGTTGCGAACCTTTGAGGAGATAAAATAGTACATCTTTTTCGATTTGGCTATGAAAACCACTCAAAACACACTGACCGGCATCACGCATGCATGTTGCCCAGTCATAGCACCGCAGTACAGCGCCAGCGGGTATTTGCCGGCTGCAGAGGAAAGCGATCTTGTGCTGTTCCAGAAGAGTAATATCGCCCATGGTTGCAACTATTACCGGTTTGGGAGCATCTTTCAATGGTGTGTTTTCTGGCATATTGAATCCTTCATAATATCGCCATTTGATATAAAATACGCGGATATTTGAAAGAATCAAGAGTCAAAATCGCCGGTCAATTAGGTATGAGCTTGCGTAAAATTCCTGCCAAGCTAACCAGAATTACTTCCATTTGCCAGCCAGCCTTGCTCCCGAAGGCGTTGCCAGGCAACGTTGATAGCGTAAGGTTTAAAACTTTTTCGTTTGCGGTCGCTCCAGGCGTGCAGTCGAGTGGCTATTGTGTCGATATTGGAACAGTTTGCGAGCTCACGTGTACAGACCCAATGAATGCTCGCCAAAAGTTCCATGCCGAATGGCGATTCAAAACCTTCAATCAGCTTTTTCACCTGCCTGATCCGATCGTAGACCTCAGGATATTCATTTAAAAATGCTTCTGCATCGTGGAGGATTGACGGCTGTTTTATTCGGATTGGTGTGTCGGGCGATATGCTTCCGTCACCGTACCCCGTGATGTAATGCCCCTCTATTCGATCCAATACATGCCGCAGATTATCCGCATAGGGACCATAGATGTGCTTGGCATAGCTTAATCGCAGTGGAACGCCAGCTTCCTGTAAAAAGTACATCAATTTCTGAATTTCCAGCAAGGACAAACGATAATCATACCCCGGTACTGCATAGGTATGCATTAATTCAAGAAGTGCAGCACGGCCAAAAGTCATTTTAGGCTTTTGGGTTCGTGTTGAAATATTTTCTGGTTGTGGAGCACCTTTGGGCTCATAAATGTAAACGTTAATCTCTTTGATGCTTTCAAACGAATCCCAGATCATCTTCCGCACCCGATTCCAATCCAAACCACCCAGACCACTGCCAAGAGGCGGAATCGCAATCGATTTTATTTCCAGGTTTTTGACCACCCGGACCAGATCAACAAGACCTGATTCTATATACTCATAGCGGCTCTTTTGTTTCCAACTCGTTTTTGTTGGGAAATTGATGATATAGCGCGGATTGGTAAAACTATGGCGATCAAACACAAACATTTTGCCAGGATGCAATTCCTTGCGAGCACAGATGCGTTTGTAGGCAGCATAATTTTCAGGATATGCTTTTCTGAATTGCAGAGCAATTCCTTTGCCCATGACGCCTTCGGTGTTTACTGTATTGACCAGAGCTTCAGCATCAGCTTGCAAAATATCCCCGGTCTCGAGCGTAATCATACTATTACCTCTTAATAATACCAATCACGCCGGACAGCGACATCCGGTTTGTGATTGGACTGTTCAAGGATGATGCTCACATTGTCTGAAATTATTTGATTTATTACGCCAATCATCTGAATCCCTTGCCATGGGAAAAAATGGTAAACCAAGAATTCTGCTTGTCTTTTCTCCTTACGATCAGGATAATCTTTTGTATCATTCCAATAGGTTTGCTTCATCAAATCAAAATCAACAATTGAATTGATCTTTGCAAGATCAGATGAAAATTCCGCATGTGCTAACTCGGCATGACGATCAGAAAAAAGACAATCAAGTTTATTTTGCATTACAAAATTTATGCAAGCGACAAGGTGTACAATTGGCGTCTGTCCTTCAGCGTAATCCAGCACGTTTCCCCGATCAATCGTGTATAGCATTGGAGAACGCGGCGCAAAATAAAAAGGGACATAATCGCCCAGAACGCCACCTGGAGGTAGTGGGATAGAACGCCGCAATCGGCGGTCTTTGATATGTTGGTAGCCGATCTTTTGATAGGACAGGCCATATCTTATCCGTTCAGAATCACTCCATAAACCGCCTTGTTCAATGATGCTCGACAAGTTGTTCAAATGGGTGATGTGGTAAATAAAAATTTGAGTATCCAGAAGCGTATGAGCTCCAGTCTTTCACTTAAAGATCATGAATATTTCGGAAAAAAGCAACTGGTAAGCGATAACCGCCTGTAATCCCGCTTGTTTTTCATGTCCGCAAGTCTTATATTTAACAAGCCTGCATTGCATGAATGTCGACTCCATGTCGTCGAAGGGTATCCTTCTTAGTGCAAGAGCGGGCTTGTTTTATTTTTACAAACCAGCAAATCATTTTTGCGTAAAAACAATTAGAAAGAATTGTGGGGCGCGCAGACTGTTCGACCATCAGCGGTGCCGGCTTAGGCACACTACAGACGACAAATTAATAAATGAAAAAAAATTGAAAAAAGCAATGGGGAAGCAATCTTGTCAAGCAAGAAGACAATCGTTCCTATGCGTTCAAAGCGGGCGACTCAAGAGATACCGTCATAATCATTTCTGATCAACCACTTAATATGACTCGTTAATCCATCAAGATCCGGAAACAGAGCCGCCCGATTAATTCCATATTTATTTAAAATCTTTTTTAATGGCTTTTTAAAACTGCCCTTGATGATTAATTCGTCAAAATCATCTTCATCAGTAATATATTCGTCTAAGGATTTTTTAGGGTCTTGGCAAGTGAACAAGCCCTGTTGTGCAACTATCCTTTTGGAAATATGTTGAGGCTTATATATTACAGCTCCTTTAATCGAAAAAGGGTCGGGAGTTTTAATATATTCTGGGATGTCACGATTCTCGGGGATGTCATAGTGCTCAAGGATGTTTCTTGTTCCAAGAATATACAAATAGGCATCTTGCTCATCGCCATCTTCCGTCTCATCTGAATTTTCCACAGCAAAAAAAGCGGCAACTAACGGATTTGCAGTCCAATCCAATAATCGCGTTGGCAAGCCAAAGTGTTGGGCGACTGCAAGCCATTCCCATTCAGTTTTCGGTTCGTATTCCAAATGTAACACTGCTCTTTTTTTAAAATAATTGAACGTATGATATTCAACTTCCTCAATAGAATAATAATCGTCAAAAATACGTTCCCGCCCTACTTGAGGAATTAACTTAAAGTTCGCTTTTTGACCCCGAAAAATGACTGACGGAGGCGCTTTCTCTAAAAAACGATTAAAATCTTCAAAGCTGCTAATTACTTTATTATCTCGAGTACCAGTATATTGCATATAAAATTTCCTATTTACAGGAATTTCAGGTGGAAAATTGGAGGAACTGACAAAACTTGATCAGCTACAGGCGTAGTTTGTTAAGGGTTTGTCACTCTTCCAATTCCTTACCCATACGGTATTTGATATCATAATTGATAATAAAATCGAGCTCCTCATGGGTGAAGCCATAGTGCTGGGAAAGCAATATATCAATATTATCAATGAATCGTTTGGCACTTTTTGAATCTATTTGTTCATATTGGGTTGTGCCGCTCGCTTGATATTGTACTGTAATTAATTTTGCTATGCTTTTATAGTAATCCATCAGAGAGGATGCCAAAACAGATAAATCCTTTACGAGTTTCTTTTCTGAAAAGCTGAAACAAAAACTACCAATTTCTCTTAATGAAAGATCTCGACAATTAGAATGTATTATAAACCAGTAATAAAATAAAGAAGAATTTAATAATGCTATTAACGCTAAAGTATTGTTTTTATCATTTGCAGAGATTTGTTTATAATGGCTACCTCTGACTTCGCCATCGCGTTGACTTTTGAAAAACGGCATAAAATTGTACGCACGGACCCAATGGATGGGGGCATTATGGTAATAAACCCCAATATCATCCTCTTTAACAACCTTTAAGAGAATTTCTTTGCATGCAATTTTTTCATATATATTCGTTAATGTATGATTGTCAATTTTCAGAATAGTATTTTCTTTAGTAGAGCTAATTGGCAAATAGCTTAGATTATCCATCAAATTTGGCCTAAAAGCAGTGTACCATTTTAAATACCTTGAAGTATAAACTTGTTTTGGTTTACTTTTTGTAGCAATAAAGATAGTCAATCTTAGCTTTACTCCTTCAAACATTTCTGCAGGATTTCTATCACCAGAATAATTCGATATAAATGTTCTACGGTTGTTGAAAATACTTTGAACCTTAATAGCTCTTTCAGTACATATTGAACTCATTGGTATAATCATGCCCCAATAAGATTTGTCACTATGCAATGACAAACAGCGTTCCAATATAAAAGCGTAAAGATTGCCGGCTTTTTCTACATCAAATCCATATAAAATATACTCTTTTTTGACTTTGGAATACTCCACATACGGCGGATTTCCGATCACCACATCAAAACCGCCGCGATCATGAATAATTTCATAAAACTCGGCGAACCAATGAAACGGCTGATGGGTGGCAAGCCATCGATGATACTTGATATTGGGATAATGCTGCTTGTTCAATAAAACATCCAGCTCCGATGTCAGCGCGGCCAGGCGATCATTGAGTTCGTCTTTCGCCTCTTTAAACCCGTCATGATTGGTTTTGCCGCCGAGCTGGATCTCTTTGTAGCGCGCAAAGGCCCGCGCCGCCACATCGCATTTTTCTTTGATCTGTTCCGCATCGTTATCAAAATCCAGCTTGCCAATGAAAGCATCCTGCAATTGTGCCTCAGTCGCGTAACCGATCAGGGTGTTGCCAGCGCGGATATTAAAGTCAATATCCGGTAAAGGCTCCAGGCCGAGATTTGGTTTGCGATAATCAGCATCCACGGTAGCCACCAGCTTTAAAAACAGGCGCAGCTTGGCGATCTCCACAGCCTCGTTCATGATGTCGACGCCGTAGAGGTTGTTGAGGATAATGCTCTTGTAGATAAAATATTGCAGATTGGGGTGCTCCGGGGCGCTGACCTGTTCGAGTGTCTCGGCAAAAAATTTGAATTTTGCCTTGCCACCCTGATCTACAAAATCTTCCATGCGCTGGATGCAGGTTTCATAAAGCGGTTCAAGAATATTCAAAGCCGCAAAAAGAAAGGCGCCGGAACCACAGGTGGGATCAAGGATCGTCACTCGGGTTAAGGCCCTGTAAAAATGGCGGATAAAATCAGCATCTTCGGTCGTTTCTATCACATCCTGCGCGAATTGACGCATGTTCAAATTCAGGGTGATGAAATCGTTGATTTCCCTGATTTCGCCGTTGTTAATCCTGTCAAAAACTTCAAGGTAACGTTTACGGCGTTCGATGACTTCACGATAGATTTCCGTGGGTAAGGCAATTTCACTTGGCGCGGGTTTGTTCCACTCCTTGCGCAGTTCATGCAGCCAGGGCCCGGTCCCATCCACCACTTTGTCCTCCAGCTCCGGGTTGAAGCCCTGGAGAATTTCCGGGGGCAGATCATCGAAAAGGCCTCCCGCTTCAGGAATGCCATGCTTGACGGCATCGTAGATATAGCTATCGCCGCTTTGCCGCACCATGCCCCACACCCAGCCATCGGTTTTGAATGGGGGGGGATCATGCCGTTTCACTTCATCAAAGAGCCACGGGATGATGGTGTTTTTGCTGATATAATCGGTGATATCTTCCTTGGTATAGTAAGCCCCCATTTGCGCGCGATCGTTAATATATTTTTCAAAAATATATCCAATGACATCGGGATTGATGTCGCGGCCAGTGGCCGCGGTGCGCGTGTCCAGATGCCAATTATACTGATCAAAAAAATCAAACAGCCGGGCAAAAGCCTCGTCGTCGATCGCAATGGCATCATAGTTCTTTTCCAACTCGTGTTCGCTAAAAAGGCCCCCGTTCAAATATGGAATAGTGCCAATTTCAGCGGCTATCTCCGCGCTGTGTTCCGGAGCGCCCAACCCGTCATGGAATAAAACCATCAGAAAGTTACGATAAAAAGAGTAGAATTTGTTCTTGCCCTTTTTGGTTTTGCAGAGGGCCAATTTGTCCTGCAGGTAGTTGATGTTGTTATCGAGAAAACCCTTTTTCTGGATAAAATAGCAAAACATCAGCCGGTTGAGCATCAGGGAGGCATACCACTCCAGGCTTATTTGGTCATCAATGCCTTTGATGAATTTAAGGAAGGCGGTGTGTTCCTTTTTAAAACCCTCATAAAACTTTTTTGTAACTTTTTCATTGTTTTGTTGAAAATTCGCGGCGACCTTCCCGGTCACATCGATTATCGTGACTTGCTCTTCCTCATCCAGGGTGAAAAAGATGCCGCCGGTACGTTGGTACAGCAATTCCGGATCTTGAGTAACCGTGTAATGGATTTCGCTGATTTTTACCGGATTGCCACTCTTGCGTTGCGCATGCTGCCAGATTTGTTCTTTTTTTTCGCTGTCGATAAATAGGATCAGATGTTCCTGGAAAAGCCGGGTGACTTTGTTCTCGATTTTTTTGCGCAAATTTGCATCGGGTAGCCTTTGGCCTTCAACGGGTGTACACAATAATATACGGAAACCGCTCTTTTCAGCAATGCCGGTGAGATGGAAGGTCCTTCCGTCAACGACGACTGGCTGACAGACGCGATCATTATTCCAACCCATTTCGTTAAACAACTCACGAAATTGGAAATTTTTAATAAACCTGGCAAATTCCGGTTTTGCGAGTGACATGCTTTTCCTCTTTACCCGTTTGCAAGCCCCATGGAACAGATTATTTGCATCGCGGCCTGGTTCTCCGGCTCTTGATCGACGATGCACAGGCGGTCATCTTCCCGCAGGGAGACTACCAGACCCGCGAGATCTTCATCGGAGATACCCGCCTTGAGATGCCGGTTGAGAACATCGCGTGGATATTCCTTCATTGGAAATTTGTAAATATCATCAATCGCTTTTTTCAATGCGTCGGTCACGAAAAGAGTGCCTTCATTTTCCTTGATAAAACGGTCAAGTCGCATATAAACGCGGTATTTAACGCCGCTTTTTTTGCCGAGAGCGCCCCCAGCGGATTTCTCATCATCCCGGATAAAATCGACGGCTTTTTTTACCAGATCATGATGCGCCGGAATTTTAGGCAGCGCTGGCGTTTGCGGCTCACATTGTACCGCTTTCAAGATCGTCAGTTGCGACTGGGTGATGATTTTTCCCTGGCTATCCACCCAAGCCAACATATCATTCTCTTCGGCTGTCCTTGCATAGACCGCGACCCCTTGCTTTTCTATTTCCTCTTCATTCTTTTTCGTCGCATAAAGGACATTGGGCAGATCGGGGATAATTTTGAGCAGTGCAGGATCCGCATCTGTTGCATTTTTCCATATCTGATAAGCATAGGAAGCCAAATCGACCTCTGCATCCTCTTCCTCATCGAGAATACCAGCCTTTTCGTTATACAGATCGGCAATATTGACGGGATCACCCTCAAAAAAGGTTTCATCCGAGCCAACCACCTCCGCATTCTGGCGGATTCGGGTTGTCAATCTGTTGCGGAGCCGGATGATTCGTTCCAGGCCATCCTCGGGCAGGAATGAATAGCAGATGATTTTATCGGACTTTTGGCCAATGCGGTCAACGCGTCCCGAGCGCTGAATCAGCCGGATGATCGCCCAGGGCAAATCATAGTTAACAACGATGTGACCATCCTGTAAGTTTTGCCCTTCGCTGAGTACATCGGTGGTAATGAGGACGCGTACCTCTGTTCCCGAAGCAATAATATCAGGTTTCAGATTGCTGCGTGGACTAAACCGCCAGGCTAAATCCGTAGGATTTTCGCTGTCGCCCGTCACACAGGCAAAGTCATTCATACCGCGTTTCTGCAACTGGCCGGTCAGATAATAGGCTGTATCAGCATATTGCGTGAATACCAGCACTTTATCTTTAGCGTGCGTACGGTTTAACAACTCGTCCAGAGCATTGAGCTGACGGTCGTTGGCTGCATTCCAGTCTTGACCGAGTTTTAAAATTGTGATGATATCCCGGCTATCCTGGGTCAAAGCCTCCAGCAGGGTAGAATCAAACCATTCACTACGAATCCATTCAAAACGGTTTTGATATTTTTGTACAAATAAATCATAGACTTCCCCGCCCCGGCGCAAATAAAGATCCTCATCCAGAATCAAGCTCAAGGTATTGTCATCACCGTCGCCGTCCAGGTCTTCGTCCTCCAACCAATCGTCCAAATTTTCCGAGATATTTTTGCCGATTGGCAAAGGTAGGCGGTTCTGGATGGCATGTATAAAAATAAAATTGCGCAGCACATGGCGGCTTAAGGAAAGCAAAAAAGAGTAGCCGCTGCTTTCGAGACGTTTGAAAAGGTTGGTACGGCAAAACCCCATCAATCTTTTGCCGGCGCGGGAGAGGTTCGCTATGATGACCGCTTCCGAGCTTGTCGGTTTAAGGGGAGATTTTTCCAACAGGTAATTGCGCAAGCCATAACGGGCAAGCTGAAGATGGTTGATCAATTCAACAACTGAATCCGCATAGAGTCTCGCGTATTGGTCATTGGTGTCGTGCGGATCGAATGGATATTCAACCTTTTTAGGCAATCGGTCCGGGAAATAGGATCGAGTACCATCCGCAAAGGTCAGAAATTTTCGGTGGTCCGCGGGATCTGTATCAGCATAGTTATCCTTGATAAAACTACGTGTACGGCGTACCAGGTAGAGACGCATCAATTCACGCCAGTCATCCGCCAAGTCGCTCTTTTCAAACGCCTTGATGCTGCGGATAAAAGTCTCGGTATGCTTGGCCATAAATTGCACCGGACCGCCAATCTGGGCAATATAGCGTTCCGGCGTGATGCCAAGGTTCCTATCATCCGGTATGAAGAGCCGCAACTGGTTCGACAAATCGAGAAAAGATTTGTTATACGGCGTAGCCGAAAGTAAAATCACCTTGCTCTCATTGGCTTCCAAATAGGATTTGATGGCGCGATAACGCCCCCCTTCATCATTGCGCAAATTGTGGCTTTCATCGATAATCACGATTCGATATCGTCTTAGATCAGGCAATAATTTTTGCACCATGCTCTGCGAGATTACCAGGGCGTGCAAATGATATTTGTGCACATAACCTTGCCACATCTCGACAATATTCTTGGGACAAATAATCAATGTTTCGAGAAAAAAATCATCTTCGAACATTTTGGCGAGCGCCGCGGCGGTGATAGTTTTGCCCAAACCGACCACATCGCCAATCATAACACCACCTCGATTGTGAAGATGATGCGCGGCTACCAGGACGGCTTTTTGTTGAAAGTCGAGGAGTTCATTTTGAAACACCTTTGGCAGCTTGAATTCGTTGATGCCGGCACGCGCTTCCCGTGAAAGATGGTAGGCCATTTTGAGGTAAATATGATAAGGCGGGACCAACCGTTCCCCTGCCCAGCTTTCGTCGATAATTTCAACGAGTTCGCTGGTGATATCTATACACCAGCGATCCGACCATCGATCTTCAAACCATCTAGCCAGTTTGTGGGCTGCATCCTGATCCAGTACATCAATATTCAGTTCGCCCTGTTTGGATAGACCAGCAAGCGTGAGATTACTGCTGCCAAGAAAACCAACGATGGGCACGCGATTGTCGTTGCTGAATGCTAGATATAGTTTTGCATGCAGAGGATAGCGGAGATGAAGCTTAACAACAACTTGTCCCTGTTTCATCTGCCGGGAGAGTTTGCGCAGTGCGATTTCATCGCTTTCGGAAGGTGTGCCAATAGTCAATTGATCTTTGAATTCTTGAGCCAATCTCCTTTTGAGTTTAAATGCCTCAGCCTGGTCTATCAGATAATCTTCAACCTGGTTGAAATAGTCCCGAAGGATATCGATGGGCATTTTTTGCATGCCCACAAGTAAACGGCAGCATCGATGAATTTCATCCTTACCCTCTAAGACGAGCGAACCCTTCAGGCGATCGATTTTATCAGCAACTTCTTTCCAACCGCGGAGATTGAAATAACCCACACAAAAATCGGCACGATTGGAGAGCTTCAAAGTTTCATTCAGCCCTGTGGTGAGTTGGTGTTCAAGGTTATCGTAGATTTTCGGCATATACGTCCCCGGGCGTTGGCAAAAATCACCTGATTAATTTATATCAGAACTAAGCGATTGTTCTGGCCCTTGCTACCAAGTTCGGTATTTATATACAAGAATCGCTCAATTCGGGTTATAAAAACAGAGTTATTTTCCGTCTTTCCGGCTCCCCACCACCTTTGCCGGTATTCCGATGGCTATGGAATAGGCTGGAATATCTTTGGTCACCACGGCCGCGGCGCCGATCACCGAGCCCGTGCCGATGGTGACGCCATCCAATACCATCACGCCGGCGCCCAGCCAGACGTCATCTTCGATCACCACGCCGCCCTTGCTGTCATAGCCCTGGCGCATGATGGGGACATCGAGGCGGTCGAATTTGTGCTGCGCCCCGCCGATGTAACAGTTGGCCGCCAGCAGCACATGCTTGCCAAACTTCACGCGTGTGGTGGTGCCAATGCGGCAGTTGGCGCCGATGTTGCTGTAATCGCCGATTTCAACCGTGCCGTTGCGCGTCCCCAGCACGGTGCTCCGGCCCAGCAGGACCTCCTCGCCCAGGGTGATGCCGCTGTTTTCATCGCCCTGCGCCGACAGACTGCAATATTCCTCGATGACGCAGCGCTTGCCAACTTTTATCTTTTGCGGATGGCGCAGGGTGACATTGCGGCCCCACACGGCGCCCTTGCCCTGGCCGCGCAGCAGACTTTTGAATCCAATCTGCCGCAAAGCATAACCTAACATACCGGGCAGCGGCATGCAGAACAGGTTCACCAATTCATATTTTAACAGCAGCCAGTAGTCAAGGCGGCCGATGACAATATCGGCATATTTGGCCAGCGGTGATTTTTTCTGCCGCATGACGTCTTCAAATCCGCTGAAATATTTGACCTCGCCGGCCACATCCCCGGTTCCGATCTCCCGTTGCGGATTTTTTTCCATGCCCACCTCCTGATCCATGCGAATACCGAGCGAGGAGTAGTAAATGCCTCCCAGCACACCGACCGCCAGCGCCTTGATGCGCATCAACAGCGCCACCGAGAGTCCAACTGCACCGCCGAAGCCCAGACGGTCAAAGGTGAAAAAGTAAGCCCATTCGGCCAAGCCGATGCCGCCGATGGAGATGGGCAGCATCATGATCACCATGATGATGGGGGTGATGATCAACGCATCGATGAAACTCAATGGACAGCGAAAAGCCAGAGCGCTGACCCAGACATTGACCACCGCGGCGAGATAAAAGACAAAGGAGTTGGCCATGGCGAAAACGATCGCACTGCGATGGCCGCGAATGGAAAGGATGGCGTCCTGGAATTTTTTCAATTTGAGGAAGATTTTCCGAACAAAACCGGCCGGCACTTTGTTCGCCATCCAGGTGAGATAACGTTCATTGAATACGATGACCAGTAATGCCAGATATCCCAGCACAGAAACGGCCATGGCAATGACCAGCCAGAAATCCCACAATGACCGCACAGCGGCGAAAAAAGCGACGACCGCCACCAGAATTAACGCCGTCAGGCCCGTGAATCTTTCGATAAAGACCGAGGCAAAGGCTTTGGCGTTTTCGCCGGTCGATTTGCCCAGCGCATAGGCGCGGACGACATCCCCGCCGACATTTGTGGGCAGCACCGTGTTGAAAAAATAGCCCACCATGTAGAGCCAGAACAGTTTCCAGCCGGAAGCGCGGATGCCCTGGGCGCGCAGGATGACCTGCCATTTCCAGGAGCTGAGAAAAATTAAAACAGGGGTGAGCGCGATGGAGAGACCAAAGTAGAACCAGTCCGCCTGAGTGATGGTCTGCCATAACCGGTTGATGTCTACTTTATAAAACACATAAGCGATGAGGGCAATGCTGATCAGCCAGCGGAAGAGTATATTTAATGATTTTTTGGTCACAGATATTCCTTCAACACTTCGGCAGAGCGGCGCGCTTTCTCTTTCTCTCGGGCGACTTGTGGCAGCATCGCCCCCCGGATCTGTTCGCGCTGCTGAAAGGCCGCACGGATGCGGCTGAAATAGCTCTCAACCGAGAGTTCCTTGAACTCGACCAGATGCGACTCCATGCCGATGGTGCGCATGTAACCGCGGTTTTTGGGATAGGTCAGGATGCCGACCGGCGGCACACCCATGGCCGAGGAAAGAATCAGAGAATGCGTACGCATGCCGGCAAAAAGCTGCAGGTGCTGTAACACCGCGCAAATTTCGCGGTAGCTGTACTTGCGGTTTGATATCAGCCGCACGCGCTCACGTTGGGTTATCCGGGCCAGCACCTCATTGGCGATCCCCATATCCATATGCTGGGTTTCGACAAATATCACATCGACATCCAACTCACGGATGGTACGATCCACGGTTTCTGCATAGATTTGCACCAGATGCTCGCGGCCGAAAGTGCCGCCCTGGCGTACAAAGGCATCAACATAGCTGTTAACGTTGAAGCCGATCACCGGACGGCCGCTGGCAAAAAGATCCGCTTCTTTGCAGATTTGAGCAAACCGTTCTTCCGGCGCCGGTACGGCATTGAGGGCGCAATCCGCCCCCTCGATGACGCGAGGATGGTGAAATCCCTGCCGCTGCAGCAGATCCACGGATTCCTGATCGCGCAGGATCAAGGCGCTGGTGTGATCGAGAATGCGCTGCAACGCCTCGTGTCCGGCTTCTGTGCGAATGGGACCGAGACTGCAGTTGTAGAGCACCACGGGCACACCCTTGCGAAAAGCCTGCGGCAGGATATGCGAGAGCGTCCACAGGTAATTATAGAGTGGATTATAGAGTTTGCGATCGAAAAGAATGGCATCGGTGACAAGGACGACATCCGCCTTGACCGCAGCCCGCAACACGGGGAGGCTGAAAATTTTCACTGAAAAATTCCATGGCATCATCGAGATGGGTTTGATGGGGTATTCCGCATAGTGCTGCTTGACGAATCCGGTGTTGATGGTTGGGATGGTGAAGCGAATGTCAGAAAACTGTTTGGATACATCTTCGAGAACACCGCCGAGGATGGCGGCATCCCCGGCATTTCTGCCGGAAAAATTGCCAATGACATTGATGGTTTTCATTTCATCTCTCATTTTGTAGCCACAGATTGGCAGAGATGTGGATGATTATTTTCAAAAACTGTCCGTGCACATCTGTGTCCATCCGTGGTCAAATTATTTATCTCAATTATTCAAATCCACAGCCGGTTCATGGTCCAATTCCAGATTATTTGTCCAGATATCCATTTTCCAGATACCACTGCGCCGTGCGACGGATGCCATGGCGCAAATCCACCTTGGGCGCAAAACCGAGTTCAGCGCGTGCCTTGCTGATATCAAACGCGCGATCCTTGACAAAGATGTCGACACGACGGCGAAAAATGGGCGGCTGAATGCGCAAGGGGATGCAGATTTTTTCGCACACATACCCTGCCGCATACACAGGCCAAACCGGCAGTTTCAGCCGCGGCGGCGCCACATCCAAAGCATCCGCTATCATGCGTGCGAATTCATTGAAGGTAAAATAGGTATCCCCGGCAATGATATACGTCTGTCCAATCGCAACAGGTTGCTCCGCTGCCAGACGAAAACCTTCCACCGTATCGGTCACATAGGTGAGATGATACAACACATTGCCACCGCCAAACATGATAAATTTGCGGTGGTAAATCATGCGGTACATTTTCAACATACGCGTATCGCCCGGTCCATAGATGCCTACCGGCCGGACGATGGTCACGGGTAACCCTTTCTCGCGGAAATAAAAATTGGCGACTTTCTCTCCCTCCACCTTGGTCTGCTGATAGATGTCACCGGGATCGAGGGGCGCATCTTCCGTGGCAGGCGGCTTGGCGATATGTCCGTGCACGCCACAGGTGCTGCAGTGGATGACCCGTTTCACGCCCGACTCCAGGGCTGCGGACATCACATTCGCGGTCCCTGTGACATTTACATCCCAATATGCCTGATCCGGTTGATTGGCGGCGCGATACAATGCGGCAATATGAAAAACCACATCGATGTTGCGCATGGCGCGCAGTAAATCCGCCCTGGAGAGAATGTCCCCGGTAAAAACATCAACCGCTTTTCCGCTCAATCCATCGGTCTGACTGGTCGGCCGCACCAGGGCCCGCACCTGATAGCCCTTTTCCAGTAAATGATCGACCATGTATCCGCCGGTGAACCCGGAAGCGCCGGTGACCAAAGCCCGCATCCTGATACCTCCTTGCTGATCCTATTTTTTCGCGATGACGATCGCGGCGTGTCCGAAACGGTTACGAATGAATTTTGGCAGCACATTATACAGCGGTACGAAAACATGATTGAACAGACCTGCCAAAAATCCCTTGCGCGGCGAATGCGTTGCACGCGTATAATCGAGAAAAATCTCCACACTGCTGAACTCTTTAAAAAGATCTCGCAGCTGCTTTTTATCATACAACCGTGTGATCGGCGCGTCTTCATGCGAAAATTCAAAATTGACATGGCCCAGTTGCGTGAGAAGAATTTTCCAGGAGTACTTGTAATAGAGCGTTATAGCCGCTTCTCCGCCCGGTTTGAGGACCCGCTTGACTTCAGAGATCGCTCTTTCTGTGCTCTGCGTCTGATGCAAAACACCAAAGGAAGCCACAATGTCAAACGAATTATCCGCAAAGGGGATTTCTTCTGCATTGCCCCAGCGCAAATCCGCCTGCACCTTGTTATGCGCCACATTGCCCCTGGCTAACTCGAGCGCAGCCTCGGACAGATCGATGGAATGAACCTCCATGCCGGCTTGCGCCCAGGCCACCGATTCCCACCCGGCGCCACAACCGATCTCCAGCATCTTGCCGCCGGGATACTTGGCGGCTTCTTTGGCGATGAGCCGGTAGCGATGCTCATAATTATGGCGAATAAACGCACCCACCGTATCATAAAATTCCGCAGAACCTATCTGCCGCGGATCCCCTGTCCAGAATTGCGTGGTGTTGACATTATCAGTCCAGTAACGGCGCACTTCATCAATCGTTTTTTCGTCACTGCCTTTCCATAAATAGGTACCGATGGTATCGGACATGCAAAACCTCTTACCGTTAAATACATTGCCACTTTATTTAAAACGCCATAATCTTGGGAGTCTTATGTACACAATTTTTTGAAAAATTCAAAGCACTTTCCATCATCGCAGTTCCATCAGGCCGGGGGAAAATACGCGGGCAGCCAACTAATGACACTTTGCACCAACGGTACGCAAATTTGTTTTGAAACACCCAATTGTTCAGCGCGATCGCGCCCTTCCTCTGTTCCCAAATCACATTTGATCAAATCCGGGCAGTAAATGGAACCATACACCTGCCTGAAACGATGAAGAAACTGCTGTGCCTTTTCATAGACCAGATCCTTGGCCTCCTTGTCCTCCGGATTCTCCGAAGCCAAAGCCAGGCCTAGCACCAGAAGAGCGCCACTGACCGCACCGCACATCTGCCCCGTCCGAGCCATGCCGCCGCCAAAGGGCGTCGCCAGCTTGAACGCCAGCCCCCGAGGCAGGCCCCATTGCATCGCATAGGCTGACAATACCGCCTGAGCGCATGATAATCTTTTCTCTTGAAAACCCTTCAGGGCATTATCGATCTCTTGCTTCACGGGCGCGCAATCTCCTGTCTTATACGGGTCTATAGATATTCCGCGCCTCGGCCACTTCCGCCTGACGGCGCGCTTCATCCCATCCCAACTCCGCAGCCATGAGACGGCTGCACGCATCAGCCACTGCATCGCCCGGATACTCCCCGGAGCCGAGCTCTGTGCGGCGCAGCAAAACATCGCTCAGCTTCACTGCCATCTCCTCGCGGACCGCGTGAATCACCTCCGCTTGCAGCACCGCATCCTGCCCCGCAACCGGCTGCATCAAATCAGGGTTGCTCCTGGCCAGTTCATAGATGCGCCCGATTTCCGAGCCGTAATTTCGCAGCAACTGCTGCAGCTGCGCATCGGTGACAGCAGCCGGCTTGTCCGCCGCCTGCGACTGGACAAAAGCATCGAAATCAGCAATCTCACCACCGCAGAGAGGCTTGCAGGCAACCGCAGGACTTTTACGCCCCAGCTTTTGCACAATCCGCTCAACCGCGTGCTGACTCACACCGCGGGCTGTGGTATACTTGACGCTGAGAATGCTCATCACCCCGGGGATGCCATCGTTTTTCTCGTGATCATTGAGATGAAAATGCTTCTCGATGGTGACATTGCCGCTTGCGGCATTGTAGCCGGCCATGGGCAACAGGCCGCCGTAAAAATAGGTCACCTCTTCGCGGCGGATATCCGCCCCGGGCATGGCCTCGTTGGCCTCCTGCAAAAAACCCTGGATGTCCGCCTCGGAGACGCGATACTCTGCATGCGGCTGCAGAAAGGGCTTGTGATCGGTCCCGATCATGGTATATTGCCGCCACGGCACCACGAACAGCAGCCGCGAACCTTTGCTGATCACCGCGTCGTCATCCTTGAATACGCGGCGGCTGTTGACGCCAAAGGCATACTGTTCGCTGAGCCGCCGCCTCACCACCAGATTCAGCGCCGTCGAAAAAGCCTGAGGCGGCCTCTCCGGCTTCATCTCTTTCAGCAAATCGTTATACCATGGCCCTGCGCACAACAGCGTCATGCGCGCGCGAATGTCCATGTCCGTGCGGCCGATATGATCCGTGGCGCGAACACCCGTAACCCGGTCACCTTCTTTGAGAAAAGATTTGGCTTCCACATAATTGGCAGCGACCGCACCCTCTGCGACCGCGGATTGCACAAAAGCCAGGGCAAGACGCTCCGAATTATACATGACCGCATCGTACCAGATGGCGCCGCCATTGAGATTGTTCTTGTCCACATACGGTAAAATTTCGAGCAGCTTTTCCCGGGAGATGGTCTTGCCGGCCCCCAGCGCTTTTTGCGGCTTCATACCCCAGTTGCGATCCAGACTGGCCAGATCATTGAGGATCATGGCCACACCCATGGCCTCTGGACCTTTGATGAAATGGCCGTAGGTCGGCATGACGCACGGCAACGGATGCACCAGGTGCGGCGCGATGCGCAGCAGTTTTTTCCGCTCCGCAATGGATTCCCGCATGCGTTTGAAATCCGCATGCTGCAGGTAGCGCAAACCACCATGCACTATTTTAAGGCTGTTCCCCGATGTCCCGGATGCAAAATCCTTTTTTTCGATCAATGCGACCGAGAGTCCGCGCCGCGCCGCCTCATACGCAGCGGTGGCGCCATAGATGCCTCCACCAACGACGACGAGATCGAACTCTTTCCGGGTAAGTTGATTGCTGTCTCTTTTCATGTCATCCTTCAATGGTCATTTATCTTTTCAAGTACTGTTTATGCCACATCTGAAACATCAACAAAGCCCAGAGACGATGGCTGTGATTCTCCGCGCCTTTCATATGCTCATCGATGAGCTTGCGCACATAATCGGGCGCAAAAACGCCGGTATCACGCAGCGCCGCATCGGACAGATGCTCCATCAACAATGGCTTGAGCTCCTGTTTCATCCAACTCTTGATGGGAATGCTGAATCCTTCCTTGTGCCGGTCCAGTATTTGCGGCGGCAAAATGCCCTGCATCGCTTCCTTGAGCAGATGCTTGGTGCGCTTGCCGCGCAGACGCAGATGCGGCGGGAGCGTGGCGCAAAACTCTACAAAGCGGTGATCGAGAAAGGGCGCGCGCGCCTCCAGCGATACGGCCATGGACATGCGGTCCACTTTGACGAGAATATCATCGCAGAGATAGGTCACAATATCCACATATTCCTGCTGATCCAGAGGCGCTGCGGAGTTGCAGGCCAGAAACGCCTCCTTGATAAAAGCATAGGGATCATGCCCTGCCAACTGTGCGCGATATTCGGGCGTATACAGTAACTGTTTCTCCGCCTGCTGCAGAAAAATCATCCAGCGTACATGCTGCAAATGGGCCGGCAGACGGCAGCCCTCGACAAATCGTCTTGATTTATTGATGAATCCTTTTTTCTTTTCAGTGGGCGGCAGCAGCGAGACCATTGGTTCGATCAGTCCGCGCCGCAACCAGGCGGGCAGGCGCTGGTATTTCCGGGCCATGCCCTCCGCGATATAGGTTTCATAGCCGCCGAGCAGTTCATCCCCGCCATCGCCGGAGAGCACCACCGTGACATATTTGCGCGCCATCTCCGATACCATATAGGTCGGAAAAACGGAAAAATCGCCAAAGGGTTCATCCAATTGATGGATGATCTTTTCGGTGAGTGCCAGGGCATCGGGCGTGATGATCTCTTCATGATGTTCCGTGCCAAACTGCTGGGCGATCAGGCGCGCATAGGGCAATTCGTTATAGGTGGCATTGTCGAATCCAATGGAGAAAGTTTTGACGCCGGTTGTCGATGTCTGCGCCATCATGGCCACAACGGAGCTGGAATCCAATCCACCGCTGAGAAAGGCACCCAGAGGCACTTCGCTCATGAGACGAATTTTCACGGCATCGCGCAACAGCGCAACCAACTCCTGCGCCAGGTCCGCTTCATTGCGGTGACTGGCACGGTAATGCAGTCGCCAATACCGCTGTATCTGCAGGCGTCCATCTGCATAAGACAGCCAATGCGCCTGGGGCAGCTTGCGGATATTGCGGAAAATGCTCAGCGGCGCCGGTACATATTCAAACGTGAGAAAATAATCCAGGGCAACCGCATCGATCTCGCGCGGCACATCCGGCGCCGTCAAGATCGATTTGATCTCGGAGGCGAAGATGAGCCGGTCATCATCAAGATAATAGTAGAGCGGTTTTTTCCCGAGACGGTCGCGGGCCATGAAGAGCCGCTGCCTGCGCATGTCCCAGATGGCAAAGGCGAACATGCCATTGAGATGGTTGGGACATTCCTCGCCATATTCTTCATAGGCGTGCAGCACCGTTTCCGTGTCAGCATGGGTGCGAAACTGATGGCCCCGTGACTCGAGCGCCTGACGCAGTTGGAGGTGATTATAGATTTCACCGTTGAAGACAATGACCAGCGAGCCGTCTTCATTGTAGATCGGCTGCTGCCCGCCACTGACGTCGATGATGGAGAGACGCCGCATGCCCAGCCCCGCCTGGCCGGAGATATGCTGGCCTTGATCATCCGGACCGCGATGGATGATGGCATCGCACATCCTCTGCAGATGCGGTTGTGCCACCTGGTGATCCGGTTGAAGATTAATGATGCCGCAGATGCCGCACATTTTTTTCCTGTCCCTTTCCTCGCCTCAACGGGGCTTGGCAACGGCTTGTTCGACGATCCACTGGACTCGCTGCAGATATTCACTATAGCTATACTTTTCTTCTGCGAGCCTTGCGGCAGCTTCAACGCGCCGCGCCGATGCGGAGGCGTCCGTGAGGGCGTTGGCGATGGCGTGCGCAAATGATTCGGCGTCGGGTTCGGCGAGATAGGCCACTTCATCATTCAAAATCTGCGTGTGGGTGATGTGGCGCGTCGCCACCACAGGACGGCCGGAACGCAGATAGGAATAAATTTTCAGCGGTGAGTTGGTGCCGGAGATGCGCGGGGAAACCAGCACGTCCGCAATATCGATAAAGCCGGGAATGGCTTGCGGCTGCACAAAACCCGTAAAAACGAAATGATCCGCAACCCCCTGTGCCGCGGCGAGATTACGGCACTCGGCCACCTGCTGTGCCGTACCGCCGACGAGCACAATTTTCAGTGGCGCTTGGTGCAGCACCAACAGCTGCGCAGCGCTGGCGATGAGCAGGGGGATACCTTGATAAGCCTCCAGCGTACCATAATAGAGGACGATGCGGCAATCCTGCAATCCATATTGTTCGCGCAGTTTTTGCGATTGTACGGCATCGGCGGGAAAGACCAGGCTGTTATCCGCGACGTTCTCGATCAGACGGCTGGTTTTCCCGGGAAATTTCCCGGCAACATAACTCTGCAATTCCGGGCATATCGTGATCACCGCCTGCGCCTGTTGAATGGTGCGCGCCTCCAGTTTCTCAAACAGCCGCACCAGCCATTTGGACTTGGAATATTTGAAATTATGCAGCTGCTGCGGCAGGGAGGAATGCATGTCGTAAAGATGCGGCAGCTTATGGCGCCGCGCAATCGAGACGCCAAAAAAACCGGCTTCTTCATGGGTGTGCAGCAGATCATATCCGCCC
>CAUJEL010000184.1 GCA_963169875.1 Candidatus Zhuqueibacterota bacterium | reverse complement strand
TCTCGACAGGTCCTTTGGAAGGCACTAACAACAAAATTATGACGATGCAACGGCAATCATATGGCTTCCGGGATAAGGAATTCTTTAAACTGAAAATCTATGCAATCCATTGTTCCAGGTACGCATTAATCGGATGAGCCTTTTTTTTCTTTGCGGACCTCTGCGTCCACGGCGGTGAATAATTCAGGTTAACTCGACCTCCATACTCAAATGTGTTCACCATAAGGGTTAAATTAAATGAGCTCGAGGCGATGGTTGACACCGAATCAGAGATTATTATCTCACTGATATAACATATTGTTACGGATAATTTTAAGGGTTTTATTTCGAGCTGTTGTGAATTAACCAAGTGAATAAAATTTCCATATTTTTTCAACAAAAACCGTCCTCAGGGGCGGTTTTTTTTTGCTTCTGTAACAAAGGTAGTACGAACCGGGGTCTTGCTGTCCAGAAAATGCAACGATTTTAACATCAATAAAAATAATGCAAAACAAACTAAATGTGATTACGCGCACGAATTAGGTAACATTTGTTATCATTTATTCTCCGACCGGGCGCTGAACGTGTTCGATTACATGTTCGTAATTGCATAAAAAATAAAGAGTGGTGCCGGCCTGCCCGGGTTGTAAACTATGGCATAAAAGTTGTTAAACCATGAGGTGAGATGGTCGGGATCACTACTTTTCGGGTTTTAGCGATCATGCGGGGGAGATCCTGTCCAATATAATCGGTTGTTATTTTTTTTGGAAAGGCCATATCAGAAAGGTGCAACTTGTGACAATGCAAACTATGCGCAAAACGGGCAGAGCGATCGTGGTGGCGACCAGCGATCGCATTTTTGAAGAGACACTGCGCAGCCAGTTCGAGCAGAACTATCGCATCTATTGTGTTCGACGCGGTACGGAAGCCATTCTGCAGATGCTGGAAAAGGACATCGATTTATTGATACTGGATGTCGATATCACTGGTCAAGTGGGCGTGGACATACTGCCCATCATCCGCAAACTTCGTCCGCGAATGCCAGTCGTGCTGATCTCGGAAGATTTTACCCATCGTATTCGCAAGACGGCAGCTGAACAGGGCGTAACGTTCCAAAGCGTTAAACCGCACTCTTCAGATGAGGCCAGTGATATTGTGGCGGTGACTGAAAAGATCATTTCTCATCGAGAAACGCTGCCTGTCAACTAACTGCAATTTATGCTTCCAGGTTGGTGGCTGTGAACTGGCACTCACACCGCACCACTGCACCCGGCACTTAACATGGCATCGTATTCTCTGAATACCAGCCATCAGCCTGGACCCTTCTTTAATCATCCCCTGCTGCGTAGAACGCTGCAACGCAGTATCCCCTTTTCCCCAAACACAACCCTTTTATGTAACCCCTTTTTGAGGCTTTGGGGCAACACTGCCCATCTGTGTTTGTCCCATGTCCGTCCTGTGGTTTAGAAGAAAATATTTACTAAACAATTTTTTATCAGTGAGCTACAAAGCAATATAAACTAAATAATAACAATAAATAAGGTGTTTAATATTTATTGAATATATTATTTATTAAGCAGGGGAACCACGCCCCTTTTTTTATGGCATAACATGTGCTAAAGCAAATGATGATTGGTGCATTGCAGCATCCGCCTGGCTGCAGGGTGAGGGAGCAGGCGGCGGCCATCGCCAAGCATAATTAGCAAAAGTCTGTCATCGATTAAGAGGAGTGGATTCATGACACAAAACGGAAGAGATGCCCGGTTGGGTAGTTGGAAAAAACAAGGGTGGCATCGCTCCTGCATTGGGCGTACAATCCAATTTGTATTGTTGAGTTTGCTGATCGCCGGACAGAGTCTGGCCGGCGGCCTGGTGGTTGTTTGGGATGCCAACACTGAACCTGATGTGGCGGGGTACAAGATTTATTATGGCACCGCGCCCTCTACTTATACGCAGGTGATTGATGTCGGCAACAAGACATCCCATCTCATCGATAATCTCCAGGAGGGAGTGACCTACTACCTGGTAGTCACGGCCTATGATCAAACGGGAAATGAGAGTTTGCCCTGTGCAGAATTATCGGCGATGGTGACATCGGCAGAAATCTATGTTGAGCGCATCCCCAATGGCATTGAACTGAACTGGTCGGCCCTGGACGGTGCCACCAGCTACGCGGTCTATGCATCCAATATCCCCGATTTTACACCGGTCTCGCCTGTCGCTCAAGTAACCACACCGGGTTATACGGATGTGCTCGACCTTAAATCGCTCCCGCTTGCCCGTTTTTACCTGGTACAGGCTTTGGCCAATGGTGTTGTCATGCACACGTTTGATCGCGTCGGCGCCTACAATGTCGGTTTGCAGCCGGGACGCAACCTGATTTCACTGCCGTTACTTCCCATCAATCCGGATATCACCCGGGTATTGGGCACCCAGCTGACAGGCGCCACCAACGCCACGCAGTCCGACAAGGTGCTCTACTGGAATGGCCGCGATTATGAAGTGGCATGGCTGGTCGAAGGAACGAGCAGCACCATGGAAGGCAAATGGGTCACCCAGGCAGGCAACCAGGTATCCGCGATTCAGGTGGATCCCGATCGATCTTTCTGGCTTCTTCTTAAACCGGATGCCCAAAACACGGTCTTGACGATCACGGGCAAGGTCAGCACCAGCCCCTACCGCGAGTTGACGCTGGCACAGGGTCCCAATTTTATTGGCACCTGCTATCCCGTATCTGTGACACTAAAAAACAGTGAATTGGCTGCCGATGGCGTCGCCATCGGGGCAAAGTCCAGCTCCGCAGCCGATAAAATCATGCGCTGGCTGGGCGACAAATACGACGTTGCCTGGTTGGTTGGTAATAGTGGTACTTCGTGGGACGGTACCTGGTTCAATGAGAGTGGCTCAGGCCCTTCGACCATGGCACTCAATCCCGGCACAGGATACATCCTCTGGATAAAAGGAGATAATCCTTCCAAAACGTGGACGTATCCCAATCCGATGCCAAACCTATAACACTCAGTGTGAGGAGAAATATCATGAAACGCTTAATTCATTTTCTGGTACTTGTTGGAACGGTTATCCTGCTGGCTGCGCAGATGGCGTGGTCCGGCACCTTTGAGGCGTCTGCGAGTGCAGGCATCCTTGATGTCGACAACGCCACGTATCTGCTCGGCGACGTTTTTCAGGGGCATGGCGATCTGGTGCAATTGATCTGGGCCGGTCCCGATGGCGTAGCGGATCAGGCTGATTCTCTGGGTCAAACCACAGACGATGACTCGCTCCTGGGCACCACCTATATCGGCTACGGCTATCCCTTTGAACCCAACAGCGGCAAGTTCAGCACGATCTGGACGCA
Organism: Candidatus Zhuqueibacterota bacterium; assembly: GCA_963169875.1. Lineage (GTDB taxonomy): Bacteria > Zhuqueibacterota > Zhuqueibacteria > Residuimicrobiales > Residuimicrobiaceae > UBA2214. Next base: position 7,983 of record CAUJEL010000184.1, on the reverse strand, counting down.
TGACGCGCTGGTGGTTGGCGCCGTCGTCTTCATTCGCGCCTGGAATGATTCTGTGGTGAGTGTGAATCGTCCCGTAGCCTATGGCAATTCCGAATTGTACACGCTGGCCAATGATTTCGATTCGCATGATTTCCAGTCGTTCCGGCTCAGTCAGACCATCAATGTGCCGGTCGAGTTGTCCTCATTTGTCGCATCTGCCAAACCCGGCATGATCGAAGTGCGCTGGACGACGCAGTCTGAGACCGATAACCTGGGTTTCTATGTCTATCGCAGCGAATCTCCGCATGGTGTGAAGACCCAGTTGAATGACAAATTGATCGAAGGCGCCATGAACTCCCAGATCCGTCATGATTATCTTTTCGAAGACCGTGAGATCGTCGACCAGATGGTTTATTACTACTGGCTGGCTGACGTCGCCCTGGATGGCCGTGTCACCTTCAATGGGCCGCGCACCGCGGTTGCGATGAGCAAACCGGAATATTATTCTTTGGAGCAGAACTATCCCAATCCGTTCAATCCGTCCACCAGCATTCGCTATCAGATCAAAGAGAGCGGATGGGTTAACCTGACCATCTATAATATCCGCGGTCAGATGATCCGTCGACTGGTCAACCAGGCGGAAACCGCCGGCGACTACAATATCGAGTGGGATGGCCGGGATGAAAGTGGTCTGATCGTGCCGAGTGGAACCTATATCTATTCATTGGATGTCAATGGTTTCCGCGCTTACCGGCGCATGACCATGACGAAATAGTTTGATGCAGCCCCGACAAATTGAAATTGGTGGAATGACTTGGTAACTTTCAATCGAGGAGTAGTAATGAAGCTGCAACAGCCGGGTCTGAAAAAGACATTAACCCATGCACTATGGACACTCAGCCTGTTCCTGGTTTCGTCCTTGATGGCTCAGGGGGCCAACAGGGTGTTGGAGATCAATGATCCCCTCACCAGCAGTTCAACCCTGGGCAGCCGCTCTGGCGGTGTTTTTACCGCACAGGGATGGAAAACCACGGGTTCACTGGACAATATTGAATACCGGATTCCCACCTGTGCCAATGGCGAAATTGAATTCGATGTGACCGGGATTTACGCCAGCAATGTGGTGTTCCCACATCGCCAGTACGATAAAAAAGGCGAATTGGTCCCTGGTGAAAAAAATGTGCATTATTCCCTCCTGAATATGTACGACCGCGATGATGCCGGTTCCTGGTATGGCGTGCTGCAGTGGCATAACCCTTACAAGTGCATCATGCATGTTTATGGTTAGGTCGAAGGCGATATCTATAAATGGCGTTATGCAAAATTACGCCTCAATGTGGCAGCCTTCAGTGGAGGCTACGATAATGATCCGCATGCGTTCGAGGATCCATCCGCTGGACCGATAGACTGGCAGAAAGATACTGTCTTTCATATGCGCCTGGTCTGGGGGGGGGGACATATGCGCTGGTATATGAATGACCTCTTGTTCAAGGAGTGGGATTATTCCAGTTTTGGTGTGGATTACGCTCCTCCGAGTCATGCCATCAGGCTGGGTTCAGGGCTGCTCAGCAAAAGCGGTGGCTTCCAGTCACCCATCAATATCGTCTACAGCAATTTCAAGTTCTACCGTTATGTCGATAATAACCAGCCCGAAGTAGTTGGCTCGATACCAGCTGCAGCCGCGAGTGATGTGGCACTGGATGCCGACATCATGGTTGAATTCTCGGAACCCATGGATGATGCCAGCACCAAGGCGGCGCTGACCATAACGCCTGCGGTTCCGGGCACCCTCACGTGGATCGGAAATTTTCTATCCGTGCAACGTACCGGGTTGCTGCAGGCCAACACCACCTATACCATTCAAGTGAACACCTCGGCGAAGGACGCTGCCGGAAATGCGCTGAAAAACGCTTTCACAACCCAGTTTACCACGCGTAACTTGATGTTGACGACAGTAGGCAGATATGAGCCCTTTGAAGTCACTCTGGTGGCGTCCGGTTTGGGAAGCACCAATCGCTATAAAAACGTCTCGCTCAAGGGTGTTTTCACCGGCCCCACGCAAACGCTGGAGATCGAAGGATTCTGGGATGGCGGCGATATCTTCAAAGTAAGAATTGCGCCGACTGAAGTGGGAACCTGGTCCTATACAGTGACCAGCACAGTGGCGTCCCTGAATGCGACCGGATCGTTCCAGGTGGTTGAAAGTGCCTCCCGCGGATTCATTCGCAGGAACCCGGAACGGCCTTATACCTACATGTACGATGACGGCACGCCATGGCTGTGGCGTGGCGATACCTCCTGGCGCGGTTACACTTCTTTATTGCCCTATGAATCGCGCTGGAAGAGTTACATCGATTTGCGCGCGGATCAGGGCTATACCGCCATGCAGTCCATTGTCGTCAGTTTTATCAATGGTCTGGGATTCTGGAAAAACGAAGGTGGCACCTGCTTTGTGGAACTCAGTGACCGCAAGGATTACGATCAGCTCAATCCCGGCTATTTTCACTGGATTGACAAACGCATCGATTACGCCCTGAGTAAAGGCATTGTGCCGGTTATTTTCTTCACCTGGGCGCAGGAGTATGTCAATTTCAGCTCGGTGCAATTTGAGAGGTACTGCCGTTATCTGGTGGCCCGTTTTGCGGCAAAAAATGTCATGTGGGTTCTCTGCGGCGAACACAATGAGATCACCAACGATTACGGCCGTCCCACCAGCGAATATGTGCGCTTTGGCAACATTGTCAAGCAGCATGATCCCTATGATCACCCCTTGACCTTGCATCCGACCGGACGCAGCACCAGCGCCGAGTTTGGTAATGAGAATTGGTATGGCTATGTCATGCAGCAGACTCCTTACTATGTGCGCGATGTGCGGCGGGATCGGGTTTACAACAAGCCGGTCGTTAATGGTGAACCCCGATATTTTTATCCGCAGGAGGATAATACGGAGAGTCGCAGGGCGCTGTGGGAGATCATCTCCAATGGCGGTTATTATACATCCGGTTTTTTCACCACGTATGCTCCGGACAAGGGTGGTTATGATCCCGACGCTCTGCCCGAAGAGCAAAAGTGGGTCGAGATTGTCAACAAGTTCATGGGGCAGATACCATGGAGCCTGATGGATCCGCATCCGGAATTGATCAGTTCGGGAAACCTCATGGCGCGGTTGGGCAAGAATTATTTTGCTTACCATGCCAGCGGCGGCGCTGTGACCTTGAATTTGTCCGGGCATCTCGGCAGTCTGCAGGGCAAATGGTTGAATCCGCGGACCGGTGAAGCCAGTGAGCCTTTCAGCGTGCAATTGGGCGGCTCCGCGGTTTTAACGCCCCCTTTCAGCGGCGACTGGGTGCTCTATATCGGTGAAGAGATCATCGTGGATAAGGTGCCACCCCTGGCGCCCGGCGATTTGACGCTGCAGAGTGCCACCAGCAAGAGCGTGTCGTTTGCATGGAAAGCGCCGGCCGCGGCGTCGGACGGGGATGTGGCTGACAGGTATCGCATTCTTCGGGATGCTGTCGAGATCTCTGTCCAGAGTTTGAATCACTATACCGACGCCCATCTCAGCGAGGATCAAACCTATACTTATAGCATCTATGCGATCGATGATGCCGGTAATGTCAGCACCACAGCCTTGAGCGCTCAATTCAAGACCAATGCGGATACAGAGTCGCCGGTCATGACACAGGTGCAAATCCCGGCGGCTGATACGCTGGTGGTTCATTTTTCCGAGCCAATAGATCCTGTCACGGCTGGCAAACCCGGCAATTATCAGGTGCTTCAGGGCATCCCCATTCAATCGGTAGAAGTCGCGGCCGACTACACCTCTGTGCGCTTGCGGACCGGGCTGCATCAGGCGAATAAATATTATGCCTTGATCACCCGCGGTATCAAGGATCGCGCCCGCGCAGCCAATGTGATGGGCTCCAACAATGTCATGGGGTACCGTTTGGGACAGGATTTCAAAGTGAGCGGGATGACACCTGCCAATTACGCCTGGGCCTACGTCCAGGTCGGTGATACCTATTACATGGATCGTACGTTGACGGTCCTGGAAATCCCGACTAACTATCAAAATCTATTATGGTTAAAAACGCGGAATGATGACAAGCAGGTCAACACCGCCAGGTTTATCACCTTCACGATTTCGTCAGCGACCACCATATATGTGGCTTACGATGCTTCGGCAACCATCTTGCCCGCCTGGCTATCGACCTGGCAGGAGACGGGACATGTCATTCGCACGTCAGATGACAGCCCTCTGAAGGTGTACGCCAGGCCGTTCGCGGCTGGCGAAGTGAGTTTGGGTGGCAATGCCGGCGACGCCAGCAGCAGCATGTATGTGGTGCTGGTCAAGTCGGTACAGGATTCGGGCACTGGAGATCAACCCAAGTTTCCAGCGAACGTGAGAGTCATGAGCAAGTAGGGTGGCGTGTTAACTTATTAAAGTGAGAGGGAAACATGAAAAGCAGCAAACTCTTAAAAAAGTGGTTCACCTTTGGTGTGGCGCTGATTTTCACACTGATGCTGACCTCTTGTGCGGTTCGCACACATTCGCGGGCGAATGCGGCGGAACGTAACAAGGCGGTCGTGACGGCGCCGGCGCAGGAAAACAAGCCTGCCAAGCCCAAGGAAGAAAAGCGCAGCAAAGTAGCCAAAAGTGATAAAAAGAAACCTGCCAAGGAGCAACCCGCCACGGTCGCCATGGCCAGTCAGGCCAGAGTCGAGTCCGCTTCGGCACCAGCTCCTGCTGCGGCGCCGGTTCGGGTCGCATTGCCGAAACTGGACTATCGCCTTGGTTTCGGGGATATGCTGGATATAAAATTCCTCAGTGTCCCGGAATACAACGAAACGGTGACTGTACGGCCGGATGGACGCATCTCCTTGCAGGGTATCGGTGATATCGATGCATTGGGATTGACGCCGGCGGAACTCGATTCGGCTCTGACCGCCCAATACAGTGACATTCTCGTGAATCCCAATGTCACGGTCATTGTCAAGAATTTTGGCGGACAGAAGTGTTATGTTGCCGGAGAAGTGGACCGTCCGGGCAGCCTGGACGTTGCCAAGGGCATGACACTGTTGCGCGCCATTGCCGCGGCCGGCGGACCCAAGAAGAGCGCCAAGATGAGCAGTGTCATCCTGATTCGCATGGATGCCCAGCAGCGCGCAGAAGCAACCCGTCTGGATCTATCCTATACGTCCGGCAGCAAAGGATTGAGCCACGATTTGCCGGTCAGTGGCAATGATATCATTTTTGTGCCGAAAACTTTTATAGCGGACATCAGCTCCTTTGTGACGCAAATCTATGATATCATGCTGCCGCCGTTCGATGCCTGGACGCGGTATTACTACTGGTATCAAGTGAATAATTAAGCCTGTATACAGTTAGCTCGAGGAGAGTACCATGATACAATACAGCAAATATGACAGCCCCATGTCCCCTCAGAGTTTTATGGGGGTGCTGCACAAGCGGAGAGGGATCATCCTGTTCCTTTTCGTGTTGATCGTAGGTGTGGTTATTGCGGCCGCGTTCCTGCTGCCGCCGACCTATCGCGCCAGCGCCCGGTTGATGATCAATTATCAACTGGAAATTGAAAAAGAACATCTATTGCGACTGATTCAAGTCAATGACAAGTCCTATTTCGAACGGTTGTCTTCGGAACCCATCATCATGAAAATGCGCAGTATCCTGGAACCTGTGGTGGTCGCCCTGGGGATGGATAAAGCGTCCGCTGATGGAGAGAGTTCTGAAGCCGATCGCACGCGTGCAGTTGAACTGCTCGCCAAAGATCTCAAAGTTGAACGCGAGAAAGACTCCAACGTTCTGCTGGTCAGCTATGACAGTCAAGACGCTGCTTTTGCCGCGGATATCGTCAGCAAAGTGGTCAGCGAATACGCCAAACAACGCCCCACCTTGGAGCGTGATGACCGTGCCTATGAGTTCTTTGACAATCAAATCAAGGCCATGCGCACTCAAATTGACGAACTGGAGAAAAAAGGGATGGAGTACAAATCCCGTGAAAAGGTTTTGTCTCCCGAAAAGCAGACCTATATTCTTTTTGAGACCCTGGGTGATTATGATCAGCGCCTGAGCACGGTGCGCGCATCGCGCATCGCCAACGAAGCGCGCCTCAAAATCATTCGTGATCAGCTGGCCAAGGGTGGAGAGGTGATCATCCCCAACACCGATGTGGGTAATTCTGGCGGCCGCTATCTGTTCGTCAACGAGCTGAGCAAGAGCCTGATGGCGCTGGAAATTAAAAAGAGCGCCCTGGAACAGAAATACACGCCCAATCATCCGGAACTGGCATCGATTGTCGCTCAAATCAAAGCCAACCGCAATCAGATCAAGATCGCGGTGGATGAATTGACACAGGGCGAAGAGATCGACATCAAGGCCAAACTGGCTGAAGAGCGTGCACTGGCGGGCAGTATCGCCCAGGTGGTCAACAATGTCGCCACGCTGTCGCGACAGGAATATGAATTGGGCAAGCTGACGATCGGCGTGGAAGACCTCAAGGCCATCTATTCCATGCTGCTGCGGCAGCGTGAGGAGGCCAAGATCGCAGCCGGCAAGCAGGAGTACCTGGTTCAGGTTAAAGTCCTTGATGCAGCGACGACGCCTCAGCACCCGGTAAAACCCAATCGCCCCTTGTGGATCGCGCTGGCGATCGTATTGGGCATCGTGGTTTCGTTCGGTGTTGCCTTTTTCATGGAGTATTTTGATCATTCGGTCAACTCCGTTGAAGATGCGCAGAACTGTTTGGGATTGCCGATCTTGGCGGCCATTTCCGATTTCCAGGTACCCGTGTTCAAAGCGAATCAAACAGAATCCAAGGGTTCTGACCGCAACAAAGTATAGCAAGCCTGTAAAGGTGATTTTTGAATTTAACAACATGAATGAACTACGCGGATGATGTAGATTCTTGATAATGGAGACCTGGATATGAAGAATATGTTGAAAATCAAACGCTGGGAAGCAGGCTTGAAGCAGTACGAACTCGCTTTCTTACTGGGTTGCAGTGCCACGTATCTTTCCATGGTTGAAAACAACCGGGTCGAGGCAACGCAAGAGTTCAAGCGCAAAGCAGCGGAGATTTTTGGCGTCAGTATCGACGAGATTTTCAGCGTCGACGCTATCCTTCCACATAAAGTGTGATGGGCAGTGTTAAGGACCGCGATTTGCATAAACAATGTTTGGTTTAGAGTGGTGAGGAAAAAATGTATCTAAAACATTTTCATTTGCATGAAGAACCGTTTGCGACAACCCCCGATCCAAAATTTCTTTACAAGAGCAAAATTCATCAACAAGCTCTGGACCGGATTATGACGTCTGTCACCAGCCGCCGCGGTATTAATGCCATTATCGGCGAACCCGGCCTTGGGAAAAGCATGCTGATTCGCACGCTATTGAAAGGATTCAGCAATAAGGTCCGCTTCGCCTGGATTTTTAACACCACCATGACCTCGCGAGAATTACTGCGCTATATCTGTCGCGACTTTGGTTTCAAGCCTAAAGGGGAAGACATCAGCGATCTGCTGGTGGAGTTGTACACATTTCTCATCCATGAGTATGAGGCTGGCAACTATACCATCCTCATCATTGATGAAGCGCAAAACCTTAAACCCGAAGTGCTTGAGGAAATCAGGCAGCTCTCCAATCTGGAGACGGTCAGCAACAAGCTGCTGCAAGTCATTCTCAGCGGACAGCCGCAACTGGATGTCTATTTGAATGACCCGGCGCTGGTTCAACTCAAACAGCGTATCAGCCTCAAGGCGACCCTGAATCGCCTGGATTATGAGAACACGCAACAGTACATCCACCACCGCCTGGCGGTGGCGGGTGCAACGCGGGATGATATTTTCACGGCCGCTGCCCTGGAGGCCGTCTATGAAATCAGCGATGGCATTCCGCGGCTGGTCAATCAGGTGTGCGACAACGCTCTGTTGACCGCAGCCGATGAGGACCTGCAACAGGTCGATGCCGCACTGGTGATGGATATG
>CAUJEL010000183.1 GCA_963169875.1 Candidatus Zhuqueibacterota bacterium | reverse complement strand
GGCCCAGAGGGGTTCAATTTGATAGGCGTCCATGCCTATGAGCAGGTTCAAGTACATATTGGCCAACGAATTAGGATCGTATTTTTCAAGGGCGGCGCGCTGCTGCGCTGAATCCGGAAGAGCGAGGCTGTCCAGTGCCGTCCCTGATTTGATGAAATTATAGTTGACCTCATAATCGTGTAACGCTGCCAGGAGCGAGTCGATCACCATGGAACGGAATCCATCGCCGGGATTTTGTTGTTGCTGTCGCTCAACCTGTTTTTGAAATTCTTCCGAGATGGTGTCTGCGATTTGCTGCGCCGGGTAATCGGGACGGTCGGAGAAATAGCGCCAAAAATAATAATAAGGATGGCCAGAGAATTTTAACGTATCCTGTGCGACAGTGAAGACGACCGGATGCACGAAATCCGTCACAACATAGCCGCGGTGGGTGAGTTGAAGGTCATTACGGATCAATTCTGCTTTATAGGAGGCCAGGTTGAGACCGCGGCGATTGCGCGTTGTGTCCGGCGGGCTTTCTCCCCATCCGAGAATCGGTGCGCCGTCGCGGTAGGGCAGATCAGCCGTGAAGGGATGGAGAATAAGGATATCCATATAGTAGAGACGCAGACCGAGAAGAGTATTAAAGAACGCGGGATGATAGTTCATGACATGACCCTGGTGTTTCAGGATGAGGTCGGTCAACACTTCATCCGCGAGCCGGCCCCACAAGGAGAAACAGCTGTAGTAGGGAGAATCGGCAAAAAGGGCAATGGGAAAGAGTTGCCAGTCGGGAATACTGGCGAACACCGGACGGCCGTTGAGCGTCAGGGCCAGTCGCTGACCGTCTGCAGCGTCAGGATTGTAGGCGAAATCTAGGTGATCTATGGTGAGCTGGGAATCTGGTACTGCGGTTTGTTCGAAGATGATGCCACCCACACCGGAGAGGAGCCGGGGATTCAGGTATCCTGGCCGGGCGGGCGCAGGCCGGCTGGGGCGATAGGGACGATAGGCGGGTGGTTGTGGCACAGGCCTGTAGGGATGATTTATTGGCCGCGGTCCCATGCGAACCGTATGCTGCAGCGGAGGTGCGGGCGGCGCTGCCTGGCTCCAGGGACCGTGGATCTCGTCGGCCACGGAGAGGGTAAAACATACGACCAGTATTAAAATCAAATTTGTTCTTTTAAAGTATCGATGGAACTCCATGGTTGCCCCCATTCTGTAACACCCGCAACATAACCTGAACAAATTTGGCTACGCTCCAGGCCCGGTAATCTGTGGTGAATCCCGGATGAACCAGTACGAGGATGCGTCAAGGTATGATCGCGATGAACTGGCCGTCGCGACTTGACTTGTTTCGTTCCGGGCATTCAAGTAGATTATCAAACAGCCAGGTAGATTTCCAAGTCCTGCGTAAAGGCTTGAGAACTGGTCAGTCTGGTTTGCCTGGGTGGAAATAACCACGCCCCAAAATGATGAGATCGGTTTAAAAAAAGCTTTGCTCAGATGAGGAAAAGATAGTAAATTTTATCGATAACGCAAGGGTAATTTCAAAAATCCTGAAATCATTTTACATGAATAAATGACGGCAACCTTCCGCGACGGCCGATGGCTGCACGTATTTATGAGATAAAGATAAAATAACTTCACGCTTCCCACGAGAAGGGGAACTCTATGAACAGTGCGGATACCGGGGATAAGGGCATCATCGATGTGATCATCACCAAACTCACGCCCAAAGTGCTCGCATTTCTCATCGCCATGGCCATGCTGCTGCTGACGGCCATTGTCGGCATCGCAGTTTTTCGCGGCTCGGAGGTCAAGATATTTGGCATTGAAATTTCTCAACCCTCACAGGCTTGCCAGGAAGATCTCGCCCATTGCAAACAGGCGCTGCAATCAGCCATTCAAGTGAGTGAAATTCAGGAGATCGTTCATGTGCCGTTGTCACGGTCACAAGCGCTGGATACCCTGCGTGCACTCGTTCAATCCGCCGAAGAGGTCAAGACCTGGCGTGATAATTTCAATTATAAACTTTTTGCACTCGAGCAGCAGATGATTCGCTATGGTGGTTTCATCTCCACGCGCATTGCGGATGCTGAACGGGCAGCGGTGTACAAAATGATTCAGTCTGTGCTCAGTGATCTGGGTTTTTATGAGGGCGCTTTGGACGGAGCGCAGCGCGCCACGTACGATGCCCTGGTGGCATTCCAGAACGATTACAATGCCAAAGTTATGGAAGCGGAGCGAATTTCTGCTTTGGGCAGTTTTGGCTACCAGACGCTGGAGGCGGTGCGCAGCCGCTATCGCCAGATTTCAGGATAACGGCACTTGATGCCGCTTTCCAGGCGGAGGATGAATGGTAAGGATTTACAATGGGCTCCATCTGCCTTTGGCGGAGGGAGCCCATTGTATTTTGGAGTCATTTTTCTCTGGTGCGTCGCGCCCTCGGCCTCAGGAATCTCCTGCAAAACATCCATGATGAAGAATCGCCTCCCGCCCAAACCTTATAGCGAAAACCAGTAGTTGCATTTCACCAGAAACACATTGTCGGGATAGACATTGAACAAATCCCGCATATCCTGGCGGTAGGAAAAACGGCCTTCCTCGATGACATCGGTGCGTCCCTGCGACCACACCAGGAAGAGTGTGGATCCGGCCCGGTACTCCCAGCGCAGCACCAGGTTTGAACGGAATTGCAGGAAATTATAGTCGGGTTTGTCAAAACGAAAATCTTCCACCCCGTCGCTGTCGTCGTCAATCACATACTGACTGCTCTCCGCATCGTAGCGTATCTGCTCACCGGAAAAGGTCGCAAATTGATCCGTATGTTTTTGCGCCCGCGGTCGTGTCACGGATTTAAAATGGGTGTAGTCGCCTGCCGCCACAAAGGGCTGTCCGTAATATTGAATCGACAGATTGGGCGTCAGGCAGTAGTCGAATCGCAGCACCAGGGCGAGATTTTTCTGAGCGATGCGGCCCATGAGGTAGCGCGGCCCGCGGCTGGTCTCTATGGTGTCGACGTACTGCAGGTCATCCCTGCCAATGATGCAGGAAGGATTCACGGACAGGCTGAATGCCGCGGTCGGCCGCATCTCGAGGCCGAGAAAATAACGATTGAAATTGCTAATGCCGTCATCGTTGCGGTAGTTTTGCCCGCCTGCATACAAACTCACTTTTTTGCGGTCATCGCTGGAATAGTTGTACCAGATATTGGTCCCGGCCGGATTATACATGGCCGGACCGCCGCGCAAGGCGGATACCGCCAGCCATCTGCTTTCACGGTTGATGCCCGCGCCCAGTTGCCAGCTGTTGGTGAACGTGGCATTCACATTTATATTCCCGCCTTTGCCGATATACTCGCCCGCAAAATTGCCAAATTGCCACTGATTGACATTTGCGTATAGTTCGCGCAGGATGCCGTGGGGTTTCAAGGTCCGGTATTGCGTCCAGAATACCTGAATCAGCTGATCGGCCTGACGCATATAGCCGAGATCATTCAACTCCAGACCCGGGGTGCGCCACAAGCCCATGACCAGGAAGCGCCAATGGCCGCCGCCCACCTTGCCGAAATTGATGGAGCCGCCGCTGCCGGACAACGTGGTCCGGGATGAATCCACCGCGACATGGTCCGCATCCGGCCGCTGGAAATAGCGCGCAGAAGAAGTCTGTGCCTCCAGGATGGCCTCTTTGTCGCCGCGAATATGGCTGAACGCCGTGCGCACATCAAACACCCAGTTTTGCTGATTCCAGGCATGACGAAAATCCAGTCCGCCGGTGTAAGCGGCGCGATTGAGGAAATTGAGGTGTTCATCCACAATGCGACGGTTGGTGCTGGTCATCATCACGCCCAGGGACGTGGCGCCCGCGTTATAGTCTTTCTGCAACCGGCTGACAAAATAATTGCTGAGCGGTTCGGTGGCCATGCGCCGCGAAGTGGCGGCCGTGCGAATTTCCGCCGTTTCGCGCTGCGTCACGGCGTCGAGCACACCGATGGAGACCCCGCTTCGGGTTTTGCCGCTGAGTTTAAAGGCGCCAAGAATCGAGGTGCGCCCGGGCGCCTGGACATATTCATCATCTTCGGTCTCGATCTCGTATTGCGGGGTGCGGCCGATGCGGCGTGAATAAAAAAGCTGATCCATGGACAGATCGCCATCCCCCATGGCGAGACGGTAATTAAAGATGTTTTTGCCTTCGATGAAGAAGGGCCGTTTTTCTTCAAACAGGGTTTCGAAAGCGGTGAGGTTGACCTCCGAGGGGTCGGATTCGACCTGGCCGAAATCGGGATTGATGGTCAAGTCCATGGTCAGATTCGAGGAGAGACCGATCTTGCCGTCCAGCCCGCCCTTAAAATGACCCTCGCGGCCAGGATCGAATGGATTGTCCGGATCCGGCCGGGTGGTGGCGAGATCGCTGACGCTGTAGGGCAGCAGTTCAATGCGCTTGGGATGGGCGAGATTTTTCAAACCATGCAGCTCGCCGAAAAAATGGACGATACCGGATGCATCCTTGGGAATATGCTGCCATAGAGATAATTCATCATTGCGTTTTAATTCGCGATAAATCTCAAGGCCCCAGATCTGTTCCGCCTGATCCGCGTAACGCAGCTGGCTGAAGGGGATGCGCATCTCAGCGGTCCACCCCGAATCATCGATGGCGGTTTTGGCGAACCACACCGGATCCCAGCTTTTGTCCTCATTTTCGCCATCGTTGCTGAAGATAAGGTCATTGCGCACCCCCGCCGCAGTGACGCCAAAGGCGAAGGCAGTGCGGCGGTCATAATAACTATCGATAATAATGCCGGCTTCATCGGTCTCCTCATCGCCGTCCCTGCGCGTCAGGCGCGAGAGGATTTTGTCGGCATGACGGTCATGGTTGCGAATCAGCACATAGAGATTTTCTGCATCATAGGCGATCTTGAACTGACAGGATTCCGTGGCGGCTGCGCCATTGACGGGTTCGTTCTGGGTGAATCCTTCACCAGTCGCCGCAGCCTGCCAGATCAGGTCGTCGGCTTGGCCGTCGATGACCGGTACATTCGGATTGCAAAACACAGCCGTGTATACTTTTTTCGGGATATCTTGAGCCGCTCCCCCTGCAATGCTCAGAAATAGTAAGGCCAATAGACAGTTTCTCATGCCTGCAGTCTCTCAAGAAATGGGGTGGAAAAGTGAAGGGGGGATTTTTAATTAACCTGCGGCTTTGTATTGATCAGACCGATTTGCTTAATGACACATTTCTGAAACGCAGGTTATTTATGAAACGAAAAACAGGAGAAAATGTTACAGCGGAGCGGTTCGTTTAGTATGGTGTGATCAGCAAACGATTAAATATTATGCGGGGTTACCCGGTGGCTCCGTGTTTCATTGATTTTTATTTTACCACCGGGGCACAGGGTTACAGAGAAAACCGGCCATGATCACGATGTTTGAAACCTTTTTTGCCGGGCAAATAGATATGGTGTAAGAAGCCGGCGTCAGTTGAGCAGGGTACCGGCCATCTTCTGGATCACGGACGGAAAGATGTCCTATACCGCTTGAGCCGGAGCGATTGAGCACGGTGTCAGACAGGTTTGTCAAAGTACCTGTTTGAGCCGGTGATAGAGATGATGCAGGAACAAGCGGTTGTCCGCTGCCACATAACGGACGCTGCCGCCCATGCGGTAAAACGATTTGAGGAAGCGGAGATAATAATCGGGGGAACTTTTGGGGGGCTCACCCCTGGTCCAGTCCCAGCTGCTCTCCTGCAGATCATTGACGATCATGAGATGGCCGGCGATGGTTTGCATACCATTCTGCAGGCGCAGATTGTTGACCTGAGAAAGCGCTTTTTCGAAAATTTGCGGCGCCATGATGGCCGAGCCGATGGAGAGAAAGACACCGTCCTGCAATCCCGCCACGGAACGGGCGAAAATCTTGAAATCCGTGTGAC
>CAUJEL010000182.1 GCA_963169875.1 Candidatus Zhuqueibacterota bacterium | reverse complement strand
CGGTTCAACACCAGGCCGTCGAATCCGATTTCCAGCATGCGCAGGCCTTTTTGCAGCGCCTCCTCGAATTTGCGGCCGATCGCCATGATCTCGCCCACGGACTTCATGGCGGAGCCCAATTTTGTCGAGACCAGACGGAACTTTTTCAAATCCCAGCGCGGAAGCTTTACGACAATATAATCCAGGGCCGGTTCGAAACTCGATTTGGTCACCCGGGTGATGGAGTTGGGCAAATCGATCAGACTGTAGCCCAGCGCCAGCTTGGCGGCAACCGCGGCGAGCGGGTAGCCGGTGGCTTTGGAGGCCAGCGCCGAACTGCGCGACAACCGCGCGTTGATTTCGATGACGCGATAATCTTCGGACCGGGGATTGAGCGCATATTGAATGTTGCATTCGCCGATGATGCCGAGATGGCGCACCGTACGGATCGCGATCTCGCGCAGCATATGATATTCGCGATTGCTCAGAGTCTGGCTCGGCGCCACCACAATGCTCTCGCCAGTGTGGATGCCCATGGGATCGAAATTTTCCATATTGCAAACCGAGAGACAGTTGTCGTACTGATCGCGGACAATTTCATATTCGATCTCCTTCCAGCCGAGGAGATACTCTTCCACAAGAATCTGTTTGGTATAGGAAAAAGCTTTTTGCGCACGTTCGCGCACTTCTTCGACCGAACGGCAAATGCCGGAGCCGAGGCCGCCCAGAGCATAGGCAATACGGATCATCACCGGGTAACCGATTCCGTCGGCCACTTTGACGGCTTCGTCAATGGTCGTCACCGCCTGACTGCGCGGCACCTTGACGTCGATCTGGCGCAGCTTGGCGACAAAGAGGTCGCGGTCCTCTGTGTTCATGATGGTCTCGACCGATGTGCCCAGCACATTGACGCCATAGCGCCGCAGGATGCCCTCGCGTTCCAGCTCCACGCCGCAGTTGAGCGCTGTCTGGCCGCCGAATCCCAGCAGGATGCCATCGGGCTTTTCTTTCTTGATGACCTGTTCGACGAAATAAGGGGTCACCGGGAGAAAGTAGACTTCATCGGCGAGGTGCTCCGAGGTCTGGATGGTGGCGATGTTGGGATTGACCAGGATAGTCTGGATGCCTTCTTCTTTCAGGGCTTTGATGGCCTGGCTGCCTGAATAATCAAATTCTCCGGCTTCGCCGATTTTCAGCGCTGAGCTGCCAAGGATGATCACTTTTTTAGGTTTGCTGAGCATAGGCTTTCTGCTTGGTTAAATATGATGACCTAGTTGGTGGATTTGTGCCTTCATGTATTGAATACTGCAATGGACCACGAACCACGGACGTGACACGAATCTCTGACTTCTGACCGCTGGCCTCTGTTCTCTGCCCTCTGCCTGCTCACTTGCTAATCCCGGAGCGCCGGGCGGCATTTTGTCTCATCCCAGCATCTGATAAAAATCCTCGAACAGCAGCTGGGTATCGACCGGACCGGGGGCCGCTTCCGGGTGAAAC
Source organism: Candidatus Zhuqueibacterota bacterium (assembly GCA_963169875.1). Taxonomy (GTDB): domain Bacteria; phylum Zhuqueibacterota; class Zhuqueibacteria; order Residuimicrobiales; family Residuimicrobiaceae; genus UBA2214. Next base: position 17,733 of record CAUJEL010000182.1, on the reverse strand, counting down.
TGGACGCTCATGAACGGCTTGGAGGTGTGACGGATGCCTTCATTGGTGCCGTCGTTGGCATTCACGAACCACGGCTCCCAGCCGCTGGGCAGGGTGCGGCCGTCCACCGCGAATCCATGATTCTGCGACGTGATATAGCAGCGTTTGGTGCCGACCTCCACGCAGGGCTGGTTCTGGCTGCGATGGCCAAATTTCAGTTTGTAGGTATCGGCGCCAGCGGCCAGGGCGAGAATCTGGTTGCCCATGCAGATGCCGAAAACAGGCTTGTTGCGCGCCATCACCTTGCGCACGGTCTCGATGGTCTCGCGGCACATTTTGGGATCGCCCGGCCCGTTGGAGATGAAAACCCCGTCGAAATCTTCGCTGCTGAAATCGTGATTCCAGGGAACGCGCTTGACCCGCACATTAAATTTCAGCAGATTACGGATGATATTATATTTGCAACCGCAATCGATGAGAATAACCAATTTATCACCATTTCCATATTCAACCGCTTCCGTCGTGCTGACTTCGGCGACCAGATTTATTTTATTGGGATCATAGAAATTCTGTTCTTCGGCAAAAAATACAATGCGGCCGAGCATGGTGCCTTCGTCGCGCAGCCTTTTGGTCAGCATACGTGTATCAATGCCATATAAGGCGGGAATATGGTGCTCCGTCAGCCAGGCGGCCAGGCTTTTGCTGGCGTTCCAGTGACTATAATCAAAAGAGTATTCGGAAACGATCAATCCCTGGACGTGAATCCGGTCCGACTCAAAGGCATGATCGATATGATCGATGATCTTTTTATCCGGCACGCCATAATTGCCGATGAGCGGATAGGTCAGCACCAAAATCTGACCGTGATAGGAAGGGTCGGTCAGACTCTCGGGATACCCCACCATGCTGGTGTTAAAGACCACTTCGCCGGCGATGGATTGCTGCGCCGCAAAAGAAAACCCGTGAAAGACCGAACCATCTTCCAGTTCGAGACGGGCTTTGAGTTTCTTTATTTCAGACATGAGTTGAATTCCTGATAACAGTGTAAAGAATCGATTTATGTTTTATTCAAACGCGTTGTCGCATGCCGGATTGTGGTGTTGTGAATGGGAGAAGAAGCAAATTCCTTGACACTGAACGCCGCGCATCAGACGGATGCGTCGAGCGCGAGATTGGCCAGCTGATCGGCGCGGCGGTTCTGCTGCCGCGGCACATGTGCGATGGTACAGGCCTTGAAAGGGTGCAATAGAACCTGTGCCTCGCGATAAAGTTCCACCAATTGAGCATTCTTGACCCGATACTCGCCGTTCATCTGCCGCACCAACAGTTCGCTGTCGCTGTAGATAGACAATTCCTCTCCACCCAGTTCGGCCGCCACCTCCAGCGCCGCGATCAAAGCCTGATATTCTGCGACATTGTTCGTGGTGCTGCCGATGCAGCGGGAGACTTCCTGCAGCGGCTGGCGGGATGCATCCATCACCACAACGCCAATGGCTGCGGGACCCGGATTTCCGCGCGCCGCGCCATCGATGTGAAGTATCAAATGATGATTTTCACTTGCTGAAGGCGCATCGGCCAACCGTTTTTCCATGCGGTCGCAGTAAGCACGCCACGCCGCCTGGGTCAATCCCAACGCTTCGGCGGTCATCGCGGTCTGAATTTTCCGCCATACATCCAGATCAGTCTGCTGTTTACGGACCGTCATTGAAATTTCCGCATTTTAATCTATCAGAAAAAAAGCGATCGCCTGTCCAAAGAGCAATGTAACTTCTGTCCAGGCGGAACCAGCAACCATGGAATGCCAGGATACGTTTGCGAATACCCGGTGCAGCGTCACGTTGCAGCACCAACCCGCCATTCACGCACCTCGTTAAGATGCTTCCCCTTTGCGATCGAATACGAGCGCGCCGTTGAGAAAAGTCATGTCGACCCGCGCTGCCGGCCAATCCCGGAGCGGAAGAGCAAACAGATTCTCATCAACTACGACAAAATCCGCCCAATAACCAGGCGCCAGCGCGCCCTTATCGTTTTCGCGGTGTTCGGCAAAAGCCGAACCCAGCGTATAATCCCTCAACGCCTGATGCAAACTGACTTTTTCTGTAACATGCCACCCCTCTGCCGGCATGCCTTCGGTCGTGGCGCGGGCCACCGCCGCATACAGGGTGAGAAAGGGTGCCAGCGGCTCCACGGTCCAGTCGGTGCCGATGGCCACCGGGATTCCATGATCGACAAAAGAGCGGTAGCGGTAGGCCATTTTGCTGCGCGGGCCGATGCGATCCTCGATCCAGCGCATATCATCAATCGCGTGTGAAGGCTGTATGGAGGCGACAACACCCAATTTTTTCATGCGCATTACATCCTCGGGCCGCACCATCTGCGCATGCTCGATGCGATGGCGATGGGCGCCAGGCCCATTCAACGTCTGCGCCTGTTCCAGAGCCAGAAGGGTTTCATGCACCGCGCGGTCACCTATGGCATGAATGGCCATCTGCCAGCCCATGGCATCGATCTGAACAGCCATCTTTTGCAGGACATCGGGTTCGTGAATCGCCAGTCCATAGCCGTCTTTGCTCCCCTGATAAGGTTCAAAGAGCCAGGCGGTGCTGGCGCCAAAAGAGCCATCGCTGAACAGCTTGGCGGTGCCGCTGCGCAAAAACGGTGAATCCAGTTTCTGATGTCCGGCCAGTTCATCGATATCATCGGGACCCTCGATCGGGTGCCACAGGGACATTCTTAGATTCAGATCTCCCGTCTGTTCCAATTCCCGGTAAAACGTCAATTCATCCGCGCTGCATTGGCCCTGGACGCTGGTCACGCCGAGGCTGGCCGCATGATCCATGGCGGCTTTAAGGGCTCTGCGGCGGTCGGATTGGGACGGCGTTGGAATGACGCGCGTCATCAGCCGCATGGCTTCATCGCGTAAAATTCCCGTAGGGATGCCGCTCAAAGCGTCACGATCGATCGCCCCGCCATGCGGGGATGGGGTGTTCTCATCGATGCCGGCCAGGCGCAGGGCCAGGGAATTGGCCACGCCGATGTGCCAGTCCAGCCGCACCACAAAAACGGGGTGATCCGGCACAGCGGCATCGATCAGGGCGCGATGCGGCAGGGTTTTGCCAGGCCAGCGTTCGTGATCCCAGAATCCTCCGGTGATCCAGGCGCCGGGCGGCAACTGGGCAGCGGCAGCGGCGAGCCGGCGGTGTAATTCTCCGGGGGAATCGGCGTCGCGCAAGTCAACGCCGAGAAGATGAAACCCGCCTTCGAGCAGATGCACGTGACTGTCGTTGAAACCGGGTAGCACCAGGCGGCCCCGGGCATCGACAACCTGCGTCTTCGCGGTGCGCAGGCGCAGAATATCGGAAGCAGGGCCCACCGCGGCGATGCGTCCATGCTGCACCGCCAACGCCTGAACAAGCGCCTCGTCCGGCCGCCCGATCGATGCGTTGATGAGTATCAGGTCCATATTTCACGGTCCCTATGTTAACGGCAGGTGAATATGCGCGCCAACCCGAAAGTCAGCGTGGTGAGTACAACCAGGGTGATGACTGAGGCCACGGTATATCCCAGCGCTTTTTCCTGCGGACAATCGGTCAGCTCCGGAATACCAAGATAGAGGATATAGATGCCGTAAAACCCCAGAACAGCCAGCGTTGACAGTGCAGGGATAACGAGAAAAACACTGGCGATCAAAGGCGCGGTACAACTGTAAGCCACCAGCTTGAATGCGGTGGTTTCATCGTTTCGGGCCTGGAATTCCGGTGCCACGGCGTTGATGACCGTGGCAGCTATGGTGATGGCGACAAAAATCAACACATAAAATACGACCGCTGCGATGAGCCCGGGAATCAGGTGCAACCTGGGCGTGGCGAGAAAGACCTGTCCAAGTAAATTGGAAACAACCGGAATGGCGGCCAGATAGATGAGATATTTTTGCACCACATCGGCCGTCGAGGTTTCTTCGTTCTTGATTTCTTTCCAGGCGGCCTGGGGTTCCATGAGAATTTTGCGCACGCGTTCGACGAGCTCATTCATATTTTATACTCATACTCTTCTAAATTCATGCCCCGACCCAGACATTTTCGCGGCCCACCTGATTTCGCAGTTGCTCGATCAAGGCCAATGTGGGATTCACTTTCAAGGTTCTGGAACGCAAAATGTATTCTTTATTATCCCCATCCTGCACACGGACAAAGACGGGGACGTTGCCGGCGTGGGCGGCCAGCGTCTCTTTGAGGACGGCCAGCAACTCATCCGTTGCCTGCGCAGCCCGCAATGACACCAGCAGGCTTTTGGTATAACGGCTGCGCGCTTCCTCGATGGGGATGACCTCATCGACGATAATTTTGGGCGCTTCGGATTCCCGTGTGTTGATGCGGCCGATGGCCATGACGATCTGATCCAGTTGCAAGGCGCTGCGGCATTTTTCATAGGCATCGGCGAACATCACCCCTTCGATCGTGCCGGTATAATCTTCAATTTTGAAGAAAGCCATGGGCCGTTTTTGCCGGTCCAGATGCGGTTTCATATCGCTGACCAGTCCGCACAGCCGCACAATCGAGCCGTCGCGGCATTCGCCCGCATCCTGCAGCGGCACGGTGGAGAGGGCGCGAATATCGCCGCGAAAGCGGTCCAGCGGATGACCGGAGAGATAAAAGCCGAGCATGGCTTTTTCCCGGTTGAGCGCATCGAGGGCCGAATACTCGGGCACATCCGGCAGCGCTGGTGGGGGGGCAACGATCTTTTCATCGCTGCTGTCGAACATGGAGAACTGGCTGCTGTCGCCTTTTTGCTGGGCGCGCTGGGCATAGCTGATCATCTCCTCCACGGCCGCATATTTTTGCGCTCGCGTGCCCGCCAGGCTATCCATGGCGCCGGCGTCGATGAGACTCTCGAATACCTTTTTATTGGCGGCGCGCATGTCGATGTTGCACACAAGATCCGCCAGGGTCTTGAAACGGCCAAAGGTTTGACGTCCCGCCACAATGGCTTCGATGGCGCCGCGGCCGACATTCTTCACGGCCCCCAAACCAAAACGGATGCCATCTTCCATGACCACAAAATCCGCATAACTTTCATTGACATCCGGAGGCAGCACCTTGATGCCCATGCGGCGGCACTCTTCGAGCAAGATGGTGACGCGATTGGTGCTGCTCATTTCGCTGCTCAAGTTGGCGGCCATGAACTCGGCGGGATAATAGACCTTGAGATAGCCGGTCTGATAGGCGACCAGGGAATAACAGGCTGCATGGGATTTATTGAATCCGTAGCCGGCGAATTTTTCCATCATGTCAAAAATTTCGCTGGCGGTCTTGGCCTCCACCTGTTTTTCCTTGGCGCCCGCGATAAATTTGGCGCGCTGCTCCGCCATGGTGCGTTCATCTTTTTTGCCCATGGCGCGGCGCAGCATATCGGCGTTGCCGAGACTGAAACCGCCCACCACACCGGCGATCTTGATGACCTGTTCCTGATATACGGCAATGCCATAGGTCTCGCGCAACAACGGCTCGAGAATCGGATGCAAATATTTGATGGAAGCGGGATCCTTCTTGCCGCGGATGAACTGATCGATATAATCCATGGGACCCGGCCGGTATAGCGCATTCATGGCAATCAGGTCCTCCAGACAGGTCGGCTTGAGCTTGCGCAGATACTCCTGCATGCCCGAACTTTCAAACTGGAACAGGCCGATGGTTTCACCGGCGGCAAAGACTTCATACACTTTGGGATCATCAAGCGGGATCGATTCGATATCGACTTCCACGCCGCGCAGCCGGATGGCGTCCACCGCTTTCTGGATCACCGTCAGCGTGCGCAGGCCAAGAAAATCCATCTTGAGAAGGCCCACGCTCTCCAGCGATTTCATGTCATACTGGGTGGTGATGTCCCCTTCCTTGGTCTTGTACAGCGGCACAAAATTGGTAAGCTCCTCAGGGGTGATGAGCACCCCCGCGGCGTGGGTGGAAGCGTGCCGCGCCAGTCCTTCCAGAACCAGTGAAAACTGAATCAGATTTTTATAGATTTCGTCCTTATCGGAGAGGCTTTTCAATTCCTGGACGCTGTTGATGGCATCCCCAAGCTTGATTTTGAGCTGTTCAGGCACCAGTTTGGCGATGCGATCGACCTCGTTGTAGCTCATCTTGAGAACGCGTCCGACATCCCGGATCACCGCGCGCGCCGCCATGGTCCCGAACGTGATGATCTGGCAGACGTTCTCGTAGCCGTACTTTTCCTTGACGTACCGTATCACCTCTTCGCGGCGTTCGTAGCAGAAATCGATATCGATATCGGGCATGGTCACGCGTTCTGGATTGAGAAAGCGCTCAAAGATCAGATCATAGCGCATGGGATCAAGATTGGTGATCTGCAGGCAGTAAGCCACGAGACTCCCAGCAGCCGACCCGCGGCCCGGACCAACCGGAATATTCTGGCTGCGCGCATAGGCGATGAAATCGGCGGTGATGAGAAAATAACCGGCATAGCCCATCTGCTTGATCATGTCGAGTTCATACTGTAACCGATCCTGCAGTTCAGGCGTGATGGATTGGTAGCGCCGCCGCAGCCCATCTTGTGCCACCACCGCCAGATAATCATCCAGCGTTTGCGCGGGCGTGTCGTCGGGCAGCTTGAAAACCGGAAGATGGAAGGTCTTGAAATCGAGGCGCAGATCACATTTGTCCGCAACTTCGAGCGTATTCTCGAGCACTTCCGGGTGACCGGGGAACGCTTCCGCCATTTCCGCTGCATTTTTGAAATAGAGCTCCTGGCTGGTGTAGCGCATGCGGGCCGGATCCTCGTAATCCTTGCCCGTCTGCAGGCAGAGCAGGACATCATGCGCCCGGTGGTGGTCCTTTTTCAGGTAATGGATGTCATTGGTGGCCACGACCTTGATGCCCATCTCCGCAGCCATGGAAATGACGCCTTCACGGACGATATCTTCTTCCGGAATGCCATGATTCTGGACCTCGAGATAAAAATCATCACCAAAGAGATCGCGGTACTCTGCGATGGTCGCGCGCGCTTTATCCGCATTCTCCTTGAGCAGGCGAGCGCTAACTTCACCCTTGAGGCAGGCGCTCAAGGCGATCAAGCCCTCGTGGTGCTGGCGCAGCAGCGTGCGGTCGATACGCGGCTTGTAATAAAAACCTTCGAGATAGCCCGCTGAGACCAGCTTCATCAGATTCTTATAACCGGTGATGTCCTTGCAGAGCAGGACGAGATGGAATGCCGTGGCCCCGGTCCCCGAATCCGCCTGCTTATCGCTGCGGTTCCCGGGCGCCAGATAGACCTCTGCACCAATTAATGGTTTGATCGCTGATTTGGCGCATTTTTTATAAAATTCGATGGCGCCATGCATACAGCCATGATCGGTGAGTGCGATGGCGGGCATTTCATATGAAACAGCCGTATCGACCAAATCGTCGATACGGCATGCGCCATCCAGCAAACTGTAGTGTGAGTGATTGTGTAGATGAACGAATCGAGTCACCTTGTACGGCTCTTTGATTAAATGTTGCTGTAATACCTCTTGGCGATGGAGGTGTATTCGCTGTTATTATAACTGTTGAGGAATGATTCGAATTCTTTTTGTGCTTTGTCTTTTTCACCGCCGCGCACATAGGCGAGTCCGATCATCAACTGGGCATCGTCATATTTATCAGTCTCGGAGTAGGCGAACACCTTCTGGAATTCGACAATGGCTTTCTGGTAGTCTTTCAGGCCGTAATAGCACTCCCCTATCCAGTATTGGCAGTTATCGGACATTTTGTGATTGGGGTTGTCGGCGAGGAGCTGCTGGAATTGAGAAATGGCCTCCTGGTAGCGGAATTTCTCAAAGGCCGAGCGCGCCTCTTCATATTTAAGCATAAACGCCGATGAGGTTGCGGTGGCAGTGGCCGCCTCGCTCCTGGGTTTGCTCTTGGTGGTGCCGCGCTGATCGGTATAACGGGTCTCAAGATCTTTGAGCCGCGCGTTGCGGTTATCGATGATGTTGCGCAGGCTATCCACCGTGGAACTTTTGCGTTCAAGTTGACTTTCGAGTCTGGCCACATCGGCGCGCACCTGGGCGAACATATCCGGTGTCAAGCCCATATTGGCGGGCGTTGTTGTCGGCGTGGTCTCCAGCGTTTCGTTCGCGATCTCGGCATCTTCGGAAAGAAGCGCCAGCATCTCATCATCGCTCGGCGCAAAAGTGGTCGTATCGGCCAACTCGGCGGATTGGGTATCCTGTTCGGCCAGAAGATCGCTCTCATCCGATGGTGTGGTGGGTTCGTCGGTCATGTCCAGGAGTTGCAGCAGTTCCTGGCGGAATTCTTCATCATTGCCATTTTGATCATCGCTCGAAGCGACCGGCGTGCGGCGCTGGGCGCAGACCAAAAAGAGCCCGATCAGGATGACGATCAGGGCCAGTGTGACTGCCCAAACAGAGCGTGAAATGCTTTTCATAGTAACCTCTTATGCTAAGGTGCCTTACCTTATTAAAATACGCAGCCTGACTTGTCTGTAGGGTAGAGTCTGTAAACCTATCCTTGGTATGTTTTCTCGTTCCCAATCTCGAGCGTGTGAACCAGAGAGTCAGGTGGGCTCCACCTGGTTTTGCTGGGGCACACCTCTAAAAACCTGCAGGATGCGGCATGCCCGGCCGACGCTGTGCTCCATCTGGTTTTACTGGAGCATACCTTTCAAGTTGGGCCCCAACTGCAAGATGGCGCCCAACGGCTCGCGCTGTGGAGAGCGCTACAACCAATTTTTCAATCTCTTTCCGCTTCCGCAATCAACTCGCTGGCGCTCTGCAAGTGCGTCTCCGTGACCACATCCCCACCGATGAGACTGGCAACCTGGTGTATGCGTTCATCCCTGTTCAAACTGCGAATCGTGGTGCGCGTCGAGTAATCATCTCCGCCCTTTTCCACGAGAAAATGATGATCCGCCATGCTGGCGATCTGGGGCAGATGTGTGATGCAGATGACCTGATGCCGCTGCGCCAGTTCCCGCAGGCTGCGCCCCACCGCCTGCGCGATGCGGCCGCTGATGCCAATGTCGATTTCATCGAATATGAGAACGGGCACCTCATCGGCGTCCGCTAAAATGGTCTTTAAAGCAAGCATGACGCGCGAGATTTCACCGCCGGAAGCCACATCCGCCAGCGGCTTTATATCCTGTCCCGGATTCGCTGCCAGCAAAAACTCAAGGTGATCAGCGCCGCGCGGCCCGACACGCACTTGTTGGCCCTCAAAAGATATCCAGGGCTCCTCATGCGCCGGCGTCACGGTTTGCTGCACCTGGAACCGCGCTTTGGGCATCCCCAGTAAAGTCAGGGACTGCTCCACCCGCTCCGCAAAAACGTGCGCCGCTTCCTTACGGCGCAGCGCCACAGAGGCATTGGCGGCGGATAAATGCTCGCGCTCCTCCTGCAGGGCTTTCTGCAAGGCGGTCAGGGTATCCTGTAAATTTTCCACGAGATCGAGTTCGGTTTTCACCTGATCGCGCAGCGCAATTACCGATTCCAGGCTACCGCCGTATTTACGCTTCAACCCAGTGAGCGCCGCCATGCGTTCGCGAATTTTTTCCAACCGCTCCGGTTCAAACGAAATGCTCTGATTGTACTGGCGGATGCTTTTGGCCAGTTCGTCGACCAGAATGCGCGCATTTTCGCACTCGTCTTTCAAGACTGCAAAACGTTTATCAATGGCGGCCAGTTGGCTGAGGTCCGCGGCAGCGGCCGTGAGCATCTCCGTGGCTGAGCCTTCACCTTCATACAGACGCTGAAACAGGCTGTTGGTGCGTTCAAAGAGCAATTCTGCATGGCGGAGGATCTGCTCCTCAGCCCCCAGGCCTTCCTCTTCATCCGCCACCGGCGCCACGGCCTCGATCTCCTGCAGCTGAAACTGCATGAAATCGCGCGATTGCGCCAATCGGGCGGCGCGGCTTTCGGTCTCCCGTAAATTCTTTATGGCAGCGAGAAAATGCTGATGAGCTGCTTTAAAGGCTTCGATATCGCCATGCAAACCTGCAAACGCATCCAGATAGGGGCCGTGGTGCACCACGTTCAGCAGCCGTTGATGCTCGTGCTGTCCATGCAGATCCACCAGCCAATCGCCCAGCTGCTGGAGCACGCCGACCGGCACGGGCGTGTCATTGATAAAGCAGCGGCTCTTGCCGGTGTTGGCGACTTCACGGCGAATCAGCACCGTCCCCTGGGGATCATCCAATTCCTGCGTTTTGAAAAATTCAGGAATCTCAGAGGCTTCATCCAGCTGAAATTCGCCTTCGATGATGGCCTTCTCCTCACCGCTGCGGATGGCCTCCTTGCTGAGCCGGTCACCGAGCAAAGCCCCTAACGCGCCGATGAGAATAGACTTGCCGGCGCCGGTTTCACCCGTGATGATATTGAGGCCGCTTTGAAACGAAATCCGCAGCTCATCGATCAGCAAATAATTTTTCGCGTAAAGCGATTTGAGCAAAGTCAGCTCGCTCCGGTTGTAGTATTGAGGCCAGTGCGCCGATTCGCCCGTGCCTGGCACGCCACCGTCAGTTCTTATCCCCTGATTCTGGTCTGATCTTTACTAAATTAACAGAATTGAAGGCTTATTATCAAGAGGATTTTATCAAAAATGTTGTTTCCAGCAAAAAAAAACTATTTTTTTATGATGGCAACTTTGCCCGCACCGGAAAGCCCGGCTTCGGTGGTCACCAGATACAGGTACACCCCGCTGGCGACCCAGTCGCCGCGATCATTGCGCCCATCCCACGCCACCCGGGCACCGTAAATCTGTGCCATGGGGATGTGGCGTACCAATCTCCCTTCCGGCGTGAAAATGCGCACGGTGGCGTTCTCCGCCAGGCCATCGATGTAAAACTGCACGCCCGAACCGTCAATGATGAAGGGATTGGGATATCCCGACAGGCTGTTGAGATTGCTGGCAGGCCGTGTGAAGGGCGTCTGCAAACACGACAGACCGTTGGTGGTGCCGATGTAGATTTGTCCGGTGTTTTCATCGAAGGCGAAACTGGTGACGTTGTCGCTCACCAGCGGACTCAATGAGGTTGAAAAATGGTGCCAGGTGAAGCCATCAGCTTCGAACATGCTCATGCCGCCGCTGGTGCCGATCCATTTGTTGTTGCGCACATCCACGGCAATGACATTGATGTCATCGTTGATGACCTGGTACCGCGGCTTGACCTCGCCGTCGTACCAGTAGTGCAGGGCCTCGGGCGTGCCGATCCACATGATGCCGTCGCGGTCATGGGCCATGGAGCGAACCGTCAATCCCAGCAGACCATCCTCGCTGCCCAAACCCTGACTGAGATCGTCATCGGATTTGCTGAACGGCGTGTTGTTATCATCCAACACGCTGATGCCGCTGCCCTGGCTGCCGATCCATTTCCGGCCTGCGTGATCTATTTCCAGAGAGAGCAGCAGGGATGATCTGATGCCGTCGCGCGTTGAAAAGTACTGCCAGTTCATCAAGGTATCAACTACAGCGAGAACCTGCTTGTTATCTGCTTCATAATTCAATATCCACATATTTCCCTGTTCATCGGCACTCAGTCCGGTAATCACGACATAATTGGCATTGACGCTGATACCCGCCAGACCATCCTTGGAGGAAAGCGTGGAAATGGCGACGCTGTCTCCCTGGTTCGTAAAAATGGCAATGCCGCCGCCCCAGCTACCCGCCCAAACGCGATTTTTACTGTCCACCGCCAGACAGCGATAGTCATTGCTGGGCAGTTTTTTATTGGCCAGATTGAAAATCTGCCAGTGTTCGCCATCAAAGCGGGAAATGCCTGCACTGGACGAAGCGGTCCACAGATTGCCGCTTTTGTCAAATGTCAGCGCGGTGAATTTGTTATCGGCCGGTCCTTCCGGCTTCAGGGGTTCCCAGGTTTGCAGTGTACTGTTGTAAAGTGCAATGCCATTATTATCCAACCCGGCCCAAAGCTGTCCCGAGGCATCAACGGCGATGGAAATGGCATTGGGCAAAGAAGGTCCCAGTTTGCGGTTGTCATCCGTCGCTTTGTGCCAGTATACGCCTTCGCTGGTGGCGATCACCATCTGATCTTGCCAGATATCGAGATCGCTGATGATTCGTCCCTTGAATTCGCCGGGACTCCAGGCGCCGTCCGCAAAATAGGCGAGGCCCTGGGTTGTGCCCACGTAGAGCCGCTCCTGGAACCACAACAACGCGCGCGCCTCGTTCGCCAGCAGGCCGTCGGCAACAGTATACTGCCTCCATGAGCTGGGCGCCATGAGATTGGGCAGATCGAGATTGGACGCATAGACGCCCTTTGGTCCGGCCGACCAGATTTGCCGGCCGACGAAGTGGGTATCGTAGGTCTCGCCGATTTTGTAGGTTTCCTTGACCTCCCAACGCTTGGCATCGAACAAACTGACGCCAATATCCAGCGAGACAAAAATGGAATCGCCGTAAGGCGTCAGACGATGGATCATATGGCCCGCATAGTCCTGAATCAGATGCCAGTTATTCTTCGCGGGATCATAAACATTCACGGCGCCGTTATCGATGGCCGCCCAGATACGGCCGTGATGGTCGCTGGTCACAGCGGTGATGTCGTTTCCGGCCAACCCATCGGTATTCACGTAGGCTTTGAAAACCCTGGTGTTGGGATGATAGCGCAGCAATCCGCCGTTGGTCGCACACCAGATCGATGAATCGCCGGCGAGGATCTGCCGTGTATCGATGGCATTGGTGAAGGTCTGCCATTCCCAGGTCACACCTGCCAGGGCTGGAAGGGTAAAAAGCGTACAAATGAGTAGAAGCAGTCTGCTGTATTTCATGAGATCAACCGTTCAGATGTGAAAAAAGATCCGCCATTTCTATGGCGCTCATGGCCGCATCCCAACCCTTATTCCCCGCTTTGGTGCCGGCCCGTTCCAGGGCCTGTTCCAGGTTGTCGGGGGTGATGACGCCATAGGCGATGGGGATGGTAAATTCCATGCTGACTTGAGCGATGCCTTTGGTCACTTCAGCGGCAATGTATTCAAAATGAGGCGTGGCGCCGCGAATGACCGCGCCCAGGCAGATGATGGCATCAAATTTCTTGCTGTTGGCCAGTTTTTTGGCGGCCACAGGAATTTCAAAAGAACCCGGCACCCAGGTTATGACGACATCATCTAAATTGCCGCCGTGGCGCTTGATGCAATCCAGCGCCCCTTCGAGCAGTTTGTTACAGATCAATTCATTAAACCGGCTGACCACAATGGCGAATCTGACGCCTTTGGCTGATAGATGACCTTCCATTACTTTCATGGCTTCACCTTTAGAAATTAATAAAAAACTGAAATTGCAGACTCATGACTTATTAAAACTATGTATATGCCCAAAAAGGGAAATCTTTAATTTCGAGTTGTGTTTTCCAATATAAAATCTGCTAAAATATGATGTCCTTTATTAGATAGATGAATCCCATCGCCAATTAGGAACAAGTCTTTTGATTTATCGCTTTTTGACAGCATATAGGGCATTGCGTCAAATGCTAAAATGCACATCGATTCCAAGGTCTTTAGCATCAGTTTTTGTGGTTCACGTAAGGGTTCGGTTTTATTTCGCATTTGAAACTCATATGGTATTAAATAAATGTTAAATAAAATTTGATTGTTTTTGCATATTCCATTGATTTGGGAAATAATTTGATATGCTTTGACAAAATTTGGGTCATTTGCGCGGTAAAATTGCTGATCATACAAAAAGTACGCTTTGGCACGATCAAAAATTATTGTTTTTGCCAGGTAATACGATCGAGAATGAAGCCGCAAAAAATTAAGGAAATTCCCAAATAAATGGCGTATTCCGCCGCCTGGAGTTTGAACATCGGCGACATTGTAATATATGTCATTCAAACACCAAAATATCGTCAATTCTTTGATATTGAATTTTTCTTTACGCTCCGCGATAAAGTACTTGACAAATCTTAGATAATCCTGTATATCATTTCCAATTACGGAAGGATTCAGGATATTTTTCGATGTTACGTTTTTTTGTACAATCCCCGCAAAAGTGGAATCTGATTCAATTCCCAATCCCATCGTCACAGAGTCACCCAAATAGAGCCAGCTTGGCTTTGACAGGTCAATTTCAGAATTCTTCCGGAAACCAAATTCATCAACAATTACTCGAGCACCATTGGAAAATCCCATGGAATTAGGCCTCAATCCACGTGATCCATAATAAATATTGCTCGCAACAATATCCTTTGATGTGCCCTGAGGCTTAATACCTGGAATTGTGATTCTAACGAAAATCTCCAAGAGTAGTATTAATATTATTAAAACTAAAATGTTATAAACAAAAATGAAAAATATTTTTTTCATGATACAATTCCATTTATTTATTAATATATGAACTAATGCCACTTTTCGCATTATATTTCCATAAATAATAATCAATTAGTTCTATCTTACCATCAAGGTTAAAATCTACATTCCAATAACCAGAATCTTGATTACCCCAGTCTATATACCATAATACATAATCTTTTGTTGTTATCAGTCCGTCGGCATTAAAATCACCTCCACATACGCCCCAGATAGCTTCTTCCAAGTGTTTTGCAGAACTTCTGGCATAATATTTATCAATTCCGATAGTAAAATCAATATTTGCTGGATTCGTGAATGAAAGCAAGAAGGGTGAAGAAGTCATAATTGATACATGGTTTCTATGTTTGATAACAACATAATATTCCCCAGGAAATGCATTTAATGCAATTATATCATTTCCATTAATATCTATTAGTTGACCATCACGCCTTAATATTGCACTACATGATGCTACTATTGGTCCTGATGGTTCACTTTTCAATTGAATAAGAACCCAATCAACCGCAAAATCCGGAAGATGAGAACATTCCACCGGATCCTCGGAATAAGGCGAGCTAGTAGGAATAACATTAATCGCTTGAAGCACAGTACTCATGAATCCGTCTGAAGAATATGGCCCCTCAAGATAAAGCTTGCACTTAAAAATGCATTGATCCAAAGAAAATATATTGGTTAAATCTAAATAATTGTCTAATGCCATTAATCCTTCAATTCGAAAATTCCAATTTTTTGTTGCATCCAGATTGAGGACTTTCGAATGATTTCCTGCACTTAGATTTTTTTCTTGCTCATAGTTTAATATTTGCGGTTGCCCCTCTTCCCAAATATAGATTGTTGCATCATGAGATTCATTACAAGACCATAATATTTCAAGTTTCTCATCGTTTATCTTGTGTGCATGAAAATTGTAAATTGTCTTGCCATTATTCAAATAATTATAATCATTAAATTTAGTGAAAGTCTGTGGCATTTGATAAATTCGAAACTCATTAACATCTTTTCCGTATAGTTTGTAGCTATATCTTCCGTTTCCGCTTACTTTAAACACATTTATTATATGATTATTTAACAATATTCTAGCTGTTCTATTTGGATTTTGTCCGGAATCAGGTCCGCCGATCATAATCAGGTCATCATTATTCACTTTCAAAAATGATCCTCTACTAAGCATATATTTTGTAAACTCGTTACTTGATTTATCATATCTTGCATAACCCATAATCCCTGGAACGCCATTAATTCCCGCATTAGGCTCTGTATATCCATATAAGGAATAACTCCCATCATTTACTGCACGACGGAACGAAAATATGCTGTAATCAATGACTTGCCCAAAGTCAATTAGCGCAACACTGCCAACTTCAGCCAAGTCCTCAATTAAATCTATATAAAAAAGATTAGAGACTGATGTCATTATACTGGAGCTGGGGATTAGAATTGTATGAAAATGCGGATTGATTACATTATTTACCGTATATTTCAATCTTAAATGTGGATCATCAGTAATTGGATCTATTGTATCCGTGCTAAAAATATCTGAACTTGCATCACTCTTGAAATAAAGTTCAGCAATTCTAGTATTTGTCTGGTTGGTAATTTGGGCTTTTTTACAAATTCCATCATAGATTACAGTATTTCCTTGACCGGTGTTAAGGAGAAATGAATAATCATGCATCGTGGCGTCATTTTGCTGAATATCATCAAAAATGATGACATAAGGGGGAATAACATCTTCCTTCGGAATAAATTGAATGTGCCGTCTGTCTTTGTCAAAAGTTGCATAAGTTTGACATGTATCGTATCTAGGATGTGAATTAAAAAAAATTTCAGTTCCGGTTCCCTCGATGTTATCATCAGGATCTATTTTTTTTAACCAGCTACTGGTAATGTCACTGGTAACATAATAAATTTCTCCAAAATATTGGTAATCATACCAATCTGCCACTTGTTGATCCAAATTGTCTATATATGGTTTCTTATTTCCATCAACTAATATGGTATTGTGCCTATCACTTTTTTCTTCATGTATACCTGAACTTGTCTTTTTTCCGTTATCAATCGCCCAGCGATCCCCATATGCATAAAAAGTAAATGAATTATTATCATCTTCATCCCATCTCCAGCAACATTTGCCTGTTTCAATATTATAATTCCTATTGATCTCAAATGAAAATAAGGCATCCTCATCAGCAAAACCATCACGAACAATCAATCCACGCCCATTAAAAAATTTCCGCTTTTCTATTATGTCTTCGAGTGAAACAGGAGAATTATTAACATATTTAATAATTGCCAAGATACTATTAGAACTGAAATAATTTTCCATGTCCAAACTATAGTAATCAAATATGTTCATATGATGATTAAATATCCATGTTGCAGCACCTGAGGCAGAATAGCTATTGTATATTCCTCCTAAAGCAGCAAATAGAGATATTGTACGCGAATCAGCCCCATCTGTATAATCTTTCCAATTGTATGAAGCATTAATATTATTGAAGTCAAATAAAGATTCACTAATCGGTGAGTGTCTTGCCGGTGCTGGCACAAGTTCTAGCACAAGCCATTCAATTGAATTTTTAATATTTAAATTTGGAAAAAAATCTAATGATGGCTCATCTCGTCGCAACATCTCAAAATAAGCTATCATTGGACTCATACTAAAAATGCCAAAAAACACTCCTTCATAATTACTTCCATCAACAGCAAACATGTTATGATCAAGCAAAATCAACCAACTGTTTGTTATTTCAATATATGGCCAAGCTTCTTCAGAGCTAAAAACATCATTAGCATTTAAAGCGTCTCCTTTTATGGCTATGGCACCAATTCCAATTCCTGCGGCACAATTAAATAGATGATTATTACCATACAACGTAATATTTGATTTCTGCTCAAAATGCATCTCTACCGTATTAAAAATAAAAAACTTATCAATCAAAATATCAACAAGCGTCTTGATATTTGAGGCAATTGCACATTTATCACTCGATGATAATTCATTATATAGCATATCATAAGTTAATGCAATGTGAATGACTGCTGCGGAAACTGTCAAATCGTCATTTTTCAAAGCAATCGCTTGATTATAGATGGTCGATAATTGACTCAAAGCATTAATTTTAAGTAGATTTCGATCATTAGCATCAATATTTTTATCGACAATTGCAATAAATGACATATCAGCTGCATAATGGTAGTAATTTCGGGAATTCAATGTCCAAGTCCTGTGATCCCATGTGTCTAAGTAGTAATAGTCATAAAATTTCATGAGAGTTGTATTAGCAGATATGTTATTCCATATAGAATTGTTATCAATATCACTTTGAGAAAACAATAGTCTAGGATGTGTAGATGCGCCAACCACTTCACTTATGTTTAAAATGATAAATAAAAGGTTCATCCGAATAATGCGT
>CAUJEL010000181.1 GCA_963169875.1 Candidatus Zhuqueibacterota bacterium | reverse complement strand
TCCAAGGGAAAATCTTCGTTTCATGACGCACTGATCCTTTTAGTTGTAAATAGGTTATCCCCAGAATTATGACGGCTGAGATGCGTCCGTTCCCTCTTCGGCGATGATGGTGATATCAGCATCCGGTTCCTGACGCAGGATGGAAACGATCGCTTTGGCGATGCCAAAGATGATGTACAAGGCCAAAAACGGAAAGAGTACAAAAGCAGGTACAATAAAAAATGAAATCATTGCCAGCAGCGTGAGCATCAATTTGATACGATTGCTGCCCTTTTCCCGTAAATTCAGGTTCGGCAAACCCACATATTTGATGGTGCTGGCCATGAGCAAGCTGATGATGGGGACGATGCCCACCAGCGCGCGCAGCAGGGGTTCCCATTGCAGTTCGTTATGCAGAATGACCAGCCCGGCGATGGTGCATGCAGCGACAGGGGCCGGCAGGCCGAGATAATCCTTGGATTTGCCTTCCTGCATGGTGTAGACATTATAACGGGCCAGGCGAAAAGCGGCAAACAGCAGCGGGAAAAAAGCGAGAATGAGTCCCACCGGCGGGTGCAGGCGATACAAATAAAGCTGATATGCCAGAAGCGCCGGAGCAAGTCCCGCGGAAATGACATCGCCCAGTGAATCCATTTGCAAA
The DNA here is from genome assembly GCA_963169875.1 of Candidatus Zhuqueibacterota bacterium. Lineage (GTDB taxonomy): Bacteria > Zhuqueibacterota > Zhuqueibacteria > Residuimicrobiales > Residuimicrobiaceae > UBA2214. The sequence continues at coordinate 8,313 of CAUJEL010000181.1, read as the reverse complement.
CCAAAGTCATTGCTCTGTCCGGTTGCCCGGGCAATACGTCCATCCAATGCATCAAAAACAGCCGCAAAAAATATCAACCATGCAGCTACCACATAGTTGGTGTTGATGATTTGCACGACGCTGAGGAAACCGCAAAAAATGTTCAACGCGGTGAACAGATTGGGGACGTTGATATAGGCATTTTTTCGTCTGACTCTTGTTCTTCTAGGTTTCATGCTCTTCAGTGATTACGCACGGCGTGCGCAATCAGCCTTTCGTTTCAGTTTAATGACATGTGCTGTCCAGCCGGACAGCTGTGTATAGCGCCCGGGTCAGGTCGTGAGGATTCGTGTGCGAATCTCCGCCATTTTTTCACCTAAAAGAGACGAGTCCCCGTCGATGATGTCCGGTTTGGGTTCGCGCAGATTCATGACCCGGACCGTGTTGAGGCTGATCTCATCCGCCAGCACCATCCGGCTCTGAAAGCGGCCGAATTCAAGGCGGATATCCACCAGCTGCACATCGCGCCGCCGCAAAAACGCCTTGATGATGGCATTGATTTTGGAGGCCAGACGGTGCATCTCTTTGATTTCCCCAGAGGTGGCGTGCCCAAAAGAGACCAGATGATCTTCATTGATCATCGGATCATCGCGCTCGGCATCCTTGAGATAGTACTCGATGATCGGGAATTCGAGCTCTTTCCCTTCCGGCATGAGGTATTGTTTTACCAGATTTCCCGCGGCCACATTGCGCACCATGACAACCACCGGGATCATGTTGAGTTTTTTCACCAGCATCTCCTTGTCGGAGACTTCGCGCAAAAAATGCGTGGAAATGTGATAGCTCTCCAGCAGACGGAAAAGCAGCGTTGAAATCTGGTTATTAAAATGTCCCTTGCCCTTGACAGGGGCAGCCTTCACGCCCGAATGGGAGATGGCATCATCCTTGAACTCCAAGATCAAATCCTGCTCATTCTCCGCTTCATAGACCTTCTTGGTCTTGCCTTCGAAAATTTTTTTCCTTTTCAAGCTCGTCTCCTTAATTGAATATTTGACGACAGCTGAAACTTGAATAATATCATGAGATACCCGCAGTGCGGTAAATATGCTGAATATGCTTCAAGCCCGCCTTTTCATCAAAACAGGCCTCAATTTCTTGCGGGGACAGAACCGTGTTGATACGCATATCTTGAAGAAGGGCTTCTCTGAAATCGCCTCCTTCACGCCAGCAGCGCATGGCATTTTCCTGCACAACTTTGTACGCCATTTCGCGGCTCATCCCCTTATGCGTCAATGCCAATAACACAGGTTGAGAAAAGATTAATCCACGCGTACGCGCGAGATTTTTGAGCATATTTTCCGGATAGACAACCAGTTGATCCAGTATGCGCGTCAGCCGATTGAGCATGTAATCGAGCAGAATACAGCTGTCCGGAAAAATCACGCGCTCGACCGAAGAATGACTGATGTCGCGTTCATGCCACAGGGCGACATTTTCGAGGGCAGCGTGCGCATGGGCGCGCAACAGTCGCGCCAATCCGGTGATGTTTTCACTGCCGATCGGATTACGCTTGTGCGGCATGGCTGAAGATCCTTTCTGGCCGCTGCTGAATGGCTCTTCAGCTTCCAGAACCTCGGTGCGCTGCAGATGGCGAATTTCCACCGCCATCTTTTCCAGAGAGGCGCCGCACAGTGCCAGGACGTGGAGAAAATGGGCATGGAGATCGCGCTGAATCACCTGCGTGCTCACCGGCGCCGGTTTCAATCCCAATAACTCACAGGTGCGCTTTTCCACCAGGGGATCGATCTGGGCATAGTTGCCAACAGCGCCGGAAATCATCCCCACGGCAATATCATCGAGGGATTGATCCAGGCGCTGCAAATTACGCCCCATTTCATCGTACCACAGGACAAATTTCAAGCCAAAGCTGGTTGGTTCGGCGTGGATGCCATGACTGCGGCCAATGCAAACTGTATCCTTGTATGCGAGCGCCTGTTTCCGCAAAACCTCCCGCAGGGACTGAATGTCCTTGCGCAGCAGACCACCCGCGTCTTTAATTTGCAGGCTCAAGGCCGTGTCCAGCAAATCGGAAGAGGTCATGCCCAGATGGATGTAGCGGGCTTCATCGCCGATGTGCTCGGCTACATTGGTGAGAAACGCGATGACATCGTGTTTGACTTCCGCTTCAATCTCTTCGATGCGCGCCACAGAAAACTGCGCCTTGTTACGAATGATCTCGACCGCTGCCGCGGGAATATGGCCGAGTTCTGCCTGTGCTTCACAGGCAGCCACTTCCACCCGCAACCAGGTCGCGTATTTGTTCTGTTCGCTCCAGATGACGCCCATTTCGGGACGTGTATAACGTTTTATCATGAAGTTCGCCCCCGGCTTCTGCGCTCACTGGTCTGCAGTTCAACAGGGATGATGATAAAACGGCGTTCGCGGTATATGCGGAAATTCAACAAATCGCCTTTTTTCAAATCCAGGTCGTCGATGATGGATTGTACGTCTTCAAAATTTTCCACCTCGCGGCCGTTGATGCCCATGATGACATCACCGACCTGCAGGCCTGCCTGGGCCGCCGCACTCGATGCATCGAGCGCGGAAACGATTACCCCGTGGCTGCTCTTCAAGCCGAGATGGCGCGCCACCAGCGGCGACATGGCCTCGTAGGTGATGCCGGTGCGCCAGGTGCGATCCACTTTGCCATAGTTTATCAAATCGTTGAGAATGCGTTTGACGCGGTTGACCGGCAGCGCGAATCCGAGTCCGATGTTGGCGCCGCTGCTGGAGAGGATGTAGGTGTTGATGCCGATCACTTCCCCGTTGCAGTTGGCCAGAGGCCCGCCGCTGTTGCCGCCATTGATGGCCGCATCGGTCTGAAGCATGTCCTCAAAAACGCGCTCGTTGTTTTGCCGGCCAAAATCCTGATCCTTGGCGCTGATGACGCCCACCGTGACCGTCGGTTTGGAACCCAGGTCGAAAAGACCAAAAGGATTTCCCAGAGCGATAGCCCATTCGCCGATGATCACATCATCGGAATCACCCAAACGGGCGTAGGGAAAATCATTTCCCTCAATTTTCAGAATGGCCACATCGGTGACGAAATCTTCACCAATCTTCCGCGCCACGTATTGCTTTCCGCCCACACGGGTGACGATGATCTCCGTGGCATCGTTGATGACGTGCTGATTGGTGAGAATATGGCCCTCTTTGGAGATGATGAACCCGGAGCCCAGACTCTTGACGCGCTTTTCCACGGGCACGTCCTTGAAAAACTGGCGGAAGAACGGATCATCGGCAAAGGGATTGCGCTGGTAATAGCGCTGTACCTGAATGACATTGATGCCGACCACCGCGGGGCTCACCTCGGCGATGGCGCGGGTGATGGCATTCTGGCGGCTGGAAAAAATATCGTCGCTGATGGCCGTGCGTTTGTTTTCCGAATCAGGCGCCGCGGCTGTGACGCTGTTGCGCGAATCCGCTGCGGATTGATTCTGGTTGCCTTTGCTGGAGCAGACCATCAGCGCCAACAGCGCAAAGACAAAGCCGGTCGATAACAGAAAAATCTGGCGCGAAAGACGGAGCGGTTTCAACGTGACTCCTGATATCTGTTTCAAATTAACGTTTTTCAATCTTATCCCAATCCTTGAGAAACAACTGGATGCCGACATCGGTGAGCGGATGCTTGATCAACTGCTCGATCACCTTGAGCGGAATGGTGGCGATGTGGGCGCCCATCAAAGCCGCGTCGCGCACGTGCAGCGTGTGGCGGATGCTGGCGACAATGATTTCAGTCTTGAACCCATAGTTCTCGTATATTTGCAGAATCTGTTCGACCATTTCCATGCCATCCTGGCCGGTATCGTCGAGACGGCCGACAAAGGGGCAGATGAACGAGGCGCCCGCTTTGGCCGCCAGCAGGGCTTGCATGGGACTGAAGATCAGCGTCACCACGGTGCGGATGCCCTGCTCTTCCAGCTGTTTCACAGCGATCAGACCCTCTTTGCAGGCGGGAATTTTGATGCAGATGTTCTTGCTGATCCTGGCCAGCTCGCGCGCTTCTTTGACGATGCCGTCGCTGTCCAGGCTGACAACTTCGGCGCACACCGGTCCGTCGACGACCGCGCAGATAGCGCGATAGATATCTTCGGCTTTGCCCGATTCTTTGGCGAGCAGCGTCGGATTGGTGGTGACGCCGTCGGCCACGCCGAGGGCCACGGCTTTTTTGATCTCTTCCACATTGGCGGTATCGATGAAAAACTTCATGAGGACTCCTTTGGATACAAATGATTAGTAACACACAGTGGGCTCCACCTGTTTTGCGTGGATCACACCTTAACATCGTTCCAAGTTGGGCCCCATCTGCAAGATGGAGCCCAACGGTTTCGCGCTCTGGAGAGCGCTCCTGCAACTGTGTCTCAAACACCCCTGCAGGAGGCCTCTCCTGAGGCCGACTTCGCGCTCTGGAGAGCGCTCCTACACAGCCTTATCGTTAGCGTCCACCTGATCATTCGGGGTACCCCACCTTCACCAGGGTCAATCCATGCGCCGGCGCGGTGCGGCCGGCGGCGCGGCGATCCCGGGCTTCCAGGATGCTTGACATCGCATCGGCGGGCAGAGCGCCGCGGCCGATCTCAACGCAGGTGCCGGCCAGGATGCGCACCATGTTGTGCACAAAACGGTTGGCGCATATATCAAAGACCAGTTCGTCCTGCTCCTGATGCCATTCGGCGTGAACAACATTGCAGCGAAAATGGTCGAGTCCGCTGCCCGCCTGACAAAAAGATTCGAAATCGATTTCGCCCCTGAGAACTTTTACTGCCTGCTGCATGGCGGATAGATCGAGCTGCAGGGGCAGATACCAGCAATAGTGCCTGGCGATGGCGCGCGGCCGGTTGGATATGCGGTAAAAATAGTGCCGGCTGGTGGCGCTGTACCGCGCGCTGAAATGCTCATCCACTTCTGCCGCATCGAGAATGCGAACGTCCGGCGGCAGCAGCGCATTGCCACCCTTGACAAATACGTTGAGTGCATGCGCACTCGCGGTGTGAAAATTGATCACCTGTCCCAGGGCATGGACCCCCGCATCTGTCCGGCCAGCGGCCGTGGTGCGGATCGTCTCCCGGGTCAACTGCTGCAGGGCCGTTTCCACTTCGCCCTGCACGCTTCTCTGCGCCGGCTGGAATTGCCATCCGCAGAAACCGCTGCCATCATACTCCAGTGTCAATTTGATATTACGCACAGGCGCCTAAACAACAATGCAAACCAGTAAAAGAACAAGGGCGCCAAAAGAGACGCCATAATCAGTCTTGCGAAACTGCAACTGCGTGAAAGTCGTGCGCCCCTCGCCGCCGGTATAGCAGCGCGCATCCATGGCTTGAGCCAGATCATCGGCGCGGCGAAAGGCGGACACAAACAAGGGCACCATCAACGGCAGCAGGCTGCGCACGCGATTGGCCAGGGATCCCGTGAATCGCGCGCCGCGCGACATCTGGGCATTGCGAATGCGCATGGCCTCTTCCATCAAGGTTGGAATGAAACGCAGCGACAGGGTCAACATCAGCGAGAGTTCATGGGTTGGCACCCTGAATCGCTTCAGCGGACGCAAGACCCTTTCCAGGGCATCCGCCAGTTCGATGGGCGAGGTTGTCAAAGTCAACAGGGCTGCTGCCGTGATCAGCAAGGCCAGGCGCGCGACATAGATGCCGCCCCATACCGCCCCTTCATAGGTGATGGCTGCATTGATTCCCGGGATCGTCCAGATGATGCGTCCTGAAGTCCAAAAAAGATGGATGATCCACGTGATGGCAAAGAGCCACAGAAAAGGACGCACATTTTTTATCACCAGGGCAAAAGGCAGCCGCGCCCGCTGGATAATCACCAAAAACAAAACCGTGAACGCAGCCAGCAGAAGTGGCGAATATGACAACAGCAAGGCCGAGATGAGGCACAATGCCGCGAACAGTTTACACCGCGGGTCGAGCCGGTGAACGGCCGATTCGCCCGGATAATACTGTCCTAAAGTGATGTCTGTAAAGAAGGCCATGATTTAATTGCTATTTTATCATGGAAATATACAGAAAATCAATAGAAAAAACAATTAAAAACTGGTCAGATTCGCAGCTGTTTTCAGTCACGGCTGTGCCTCTGCAGCTTGATAATTATCTTGTGCGCAAAACGGTTTAACAATGCCGGACTTGGGGCATCCAGCATTTGGCTCCGATCAGGTACCAGAGATCACCTTGAACTCATTTCAGTTCACCCGCATGGTGAACACACTTCTATGTTGTGGTCGAGTTAATACAGAATCAGGGGTGGCTCCGGATTATCCATGTTTATAAGAGAACAGCTTGCATTTTTAATGGCATTTTTTTCCTTGACCTTTTGTCTATTTATTGCTATGTTGACAGGCTTCTGACTCGATTATTTCCATTGTTAATATTAAATTTATCGTACTCTAGAAGACTCACAAGGCTGTCCACTCCGGGAGGTCGTGTATGCAAAATCCAGGTCCTGCGAAGAAAGAATCCTTCACCCCATACGTGCCCATCAACACGTCCATGAGGGAATTGAGTTTTAAAGCGTTATTTCTCGGTGTCATCCTCTCCATCGTCCTCGGCGCTGCCAACGCCTATCTCGGACTCAAAGCGGGCATGACCGTGGCAGCCACCTTTCCGGCTGCGGTCATCGCCATGGCGGTTCTGCGTCCGTTCAAGGGGACCATCCTCGAAGAGAACCTGGCGCGAACCACGGGCGCTGTGGGTGAAGCCCTGGCAGCCGGCGCCATTTTCACCATCCCCGCCTTTGTGCTGGCGGGTGTATGGCAGGATTTCGATTACATGAGCAGCACCCTGTTGATGCTGGTGGGCGGCATTCTCGGCGTGTTGTTCGTCATCGTCCTGCGCCGCACGCTCATCGAAGATGAGACCCTCCCCTATCCGGAGAGCAAGGCGTGCGCGGAGATCGTCAAAACCGGACAGGGCGGTCAGTCGGGCGCCAAATACGTGTTCGGCGCCATGGGGTTGGCCGCTTTGATCGAACTGCTCAAAAACGATGCCGGCATCAAAATCATCCGCGATTCGGTCACCGGATTTTTTAAATTGGGCGCCTCCAAAATCGCCCTGTTGGACAGCAAAGCCCAGGTGATCGACGCCGGCAATAATCTCAAAGCCAATCTCAGCTACAGCGGCGGCATGTTCCTGCAGAGTCCCGCGGCCTCGCCCGCCTTCCTCGGCGTTGGCTACATCATCGGCTTCCGGCTCGCCTCCATCACCTTTTCCGGCGGCATTTTCGGCTGGCTCTTTCTCGCGCCCATCGTCTTCTTCCTCATGAGCGGCCAGCTGGAACTCTTCAGCGGCACTTCTGACTGGGTCACTCTGGCGCGGTCCACCTATAACGCGACCGTCAAACCCATCGCCGTTGGCGGCATGCTCGTCGGCGCGTTTTTTACGCTGTTCCGCATGCGTAAAAATCTGGTCGGCGGCATCAGCCGCGGCGTCCAGGATATCCGCAAGGCGGGCAGTGCCTCCGCCAGCGAGACCTCGCGCATCGACAAGGATGCGCCCTTTGGACTGGTCATCGCCGCCATCGGCGTGCTGGTGCTGTGCATGGTCATCCTCTATCAGACGTTCAGCCACAGCTGGGGCTCCGCCCTGCTGGCCGCGGTGGTCATGGCCATCGCCGGATTCATTTTCGCCGCCGTCGCCGGCTATCTGGTCGGCATCATCGGCAGCTCCTCCAATCCCATCTCCGGATTGACGCTCTCCACCCTGCTCATCGCCGCCCTGTTGATGGTTCTGGTCGGCATGAAAGGTGACCCCGGCGTGGCGGCGGTCCTCGCCGTGGCGTCGGTTGTCTGCTGCGTGGCAGGTGTCGCCGGAGACATGATGCAGGACTGGAAAGTCGGCTATATGCTAGGCGGCACGCCGTGGCGCATGCAGATCGGCGGCATGGTAGGCGTGGTCGCCGCAGCACTGGTCATGGTGATCCCGATCATTCTGTTGCATAAAGCTTATGGCATCGGCAGCGAGACCATTCCCGCGCCGCAGGCCGGACTCATGGCCATGATGAGCAAAGGCATTGTCGGCGGTGAGATGGCCTGGCCGCTGGTGATCGCGGGCATGCTCTTCGCCATCGCCCTGATCCTCATCAATGCGCCGTCGCCCATGCTGATTTCTGTGGGCATGTACCTGCCTTTCAACACCACTTTTGCAATTTTCCTCGGCGGCGTCATAAAACTCATCCTCGATAAAATCGCCGAAAAACGCAAGGCGGACGAAAAGCAGAAAGAGACGCTCGAAAACACCGGCTTGCTGCTGGCCTCGGGCCTGG
>CAUJEL010000180.1 GCA_963169875.1 Candidatus Zhuqueibacterota bacterium | reverse complement strand
GCCCTCCGCTATATCTTTGGTCACCCCGCTCTGTGCACCAACGATGGCCTTGTCGCCGACATGAATATGTCCAACCAGTCCGGCCTGACCGCCCAACAACACATTTTTGCCGATCCTGGTGCTTCCTGAAATTCCGGCCTGGGCTGCGATGGCGGTATGTTCGCCCACTTCTACGTTATGGGCAATCTGGATGAGATTATCCAGTTTGGCGCCCTGACGAATGACCGTGGCACCCAGGGTGGCACGATCAATGGTGGTGTTGGCGCCGATCTCAACATCATCTTCAACCTGGACGATACCGGTCTGCGGAATCTTGTGGTAGCGGCCGTCCTTGAAGGCAAATCCGAATCCGTCGGAGCCAATGACCGCACCGCAGTGGACGATGACGCGATGCCCGATCTGGCAGCGTTCGCGCACACACACATTGGCGTAGAGAATGGTGTCATCACCAATTTGCACGTCGTCTCCGAGTACCACGCCGGGATGGAGCTGCACCTTATGGCCGATACGGCAGTTTCTGCCGATCACGACCATCGCAGCGATGGCTACCTCGTCGCCCAGTTGGCAGCCGGCGCCAATGACCGCGGATTCATGAATCCCGGCCGGCAGAGACGGCGCCGTGCCGTAATATTTTTGCACGAGCTGCAGAAAGGCGTAATAGGGATCGGCACAGCGCAGCACGGTTTTGTTGCACGCAGGAAATGAAAGGGAGACCAGGACGGCCGAGGCCTTGGTATCGTTGATATATTTTTCATATTTGGGATTGGAGATGAACGTCAATTGACCTTCCTGGGCTTCCTCGATTTTTGCAAGCCCGGAAATGATCACATTTTCGTCACCGTCGATAACAGCGCCCACCAATGCGGCGATTTCAGCCAGATGAAACGTCATTTTTCCCTCAAAATAAGGTCTTTCAACGGTTCATAACATAATTTGGCGTTGACAAATTCCACACACCTGCGACAATCAGCGCTTGCCAATAGGCTCGGGGTGCCGTAAAGCCGCTGGTGCGGGCTGTGCTAAAAACAGCAAACACGGAAGGCAGTGCAGGTCAAGTCTGTGAAAAATGACACGGGGCTGCCACGCAGGTGACAGCCCTGACACTACTGAATCCGTGTTGATCTGTGCCTGAGGATGCCGGGATGCTGCACCCCGTGCTCTTCAGGTCGAAAAGCCGGTTTAGCGCGGCGCGGTCGCCGGTTTGGCTGGCAAACCCTTCTCCAAATCCAGCAGCACCAGATCGGTCAAATCGGTCTGTTTGGGGCTGGCATAAACGATATTGCCATTGACCGTATCGAAGACGTAATCAAAGTTTTGCTCTTCAGCGACTTTTTTGATCGCGGCATTGATTTTGTCGAAAATAGGCTGCATGACCTCTTCCTGCTTGCGGTAAAGCTCACCGTTTTGGCCCCACTTTTCGCTCTGGAACTGCTGGATTTTCATATAGAGCGTTTGCAGTTCCTGCTGTTTTTCGCGTTTGCGATCTTCGCTGAGCAAAAGGGATTGAGACTCGAGCTGCTCGCCCAGATCCTGGAACTGTTTCTGCATGATCTTGCCTTCTTCTTCCCAGCCCTGACTGATTTTGTTCAGACGTTCCTGGGCTTCCTGGGCCTCTTTGTAAGAGGCAACGATTTTCTGCGAGTTGATATAGGCGATTCTCTGCGCTGAAGCAGTGCCATACACCATCATACTCGCAACAGTTGCCAGGAAAAACCATTTTAATGTTCTCACGATAACCTCCTGATAGGGATTAAAATACATCTCAAGTTAGAAATTTCTGTTAAAAACTGCGGCCGAAAACGAAATGCATTTTCCATTTCGGATCCGGGTTGCCATCAGAATTGAGGCGGTCGAATCCGTAGCCGTAATCAAATCCGATGATGCCGATCATGGGCATGAAAACACGGCCGCCAATGCCAACCGAGCGTTTCATGCTGAATGGATCGGAATGGCGGAAATCACTCCAGACCTTGCCCGCTTCCGCAAATACCAGCGCAAAAATAGTCGGATTCGGGGCAATCGGGATGCGGAGTTCTGCTGTATACTTTAGATAGGATTTTCCTCCAGATTCAACGGTTGTGCTTTCCCCAAGGGGATCTTCATAGCCGCGCAACGGGATTGATCGCGACAGGCCATCCCCACCCATAAAAAAGTATTCGAGATATGGAATTCGTGCGCTGCCGCCAATACCTTCCATATAACCCGCCTGGAAGCTGGAATAGAGGACGAATTTCCAGTAAGCTGGCATAAACCAGTCCATGCGCAGCGTGTGTTTATGAAAATCAACCGTGCCGCCCAGCACGGTGCCGGAGAGTTCATTGGTCAGGGTGACTTCGGAGCCCGCAGTCGGGAACTCGGGGCGGTCGAGACTGTTTCTGGTGAAGATCTGCGTGATGCTGCTGCTGGTCAACGGCCATCTTTCCGTGACGATGCCGTTCGGGTTGGCCGCGATGTAATAAGAGTTAAAATCGGAGAGACTGGTTTCATCCAGTGTGTAAATCCAGTCACCGCGGAAAAAGTTGTCGGGCCAGGAGAGTCGACGTCCCACACGCAGCGAAAAACCGCGGCTGACCTGCTTGTAACCGTAATAGGCGGCATCCCGTTTGGTATCATAAATTGAAAAACCCGCCAGGGTCGGCGTGTCCAGCAACCAGGGCTCGGTAAATCCGATGTTGAACGAGCGGTAATAGCGGCCGAAATTCCAGTCAAAACTCAAACGCTGGCCGTTGCCGAACAGGTTCGCCATGGCGAGTCCGACCGAGCCGATCAACTTGTCGCGCTCGGACCAGCCCGCGGACATGTTCGCCGTGTCCGTCGATTTCTCTTCCACCGCGAATTCGAGATTCACCTTGTCTTCATCGATGGGATTGACTTTGGGCTCGACGTTGGAAAAATAATTGAGCATCCACACTTCGCGCTGGCTGCGCTCCAGCATGGAACGGCTGAAAGTGTCGCCCGGTAAAATACGCAATTCACGGCGGATGACTTTTTCTTTGGTGCGCGTATTGCCGCTGATGGCAATTTCGTTGATCTTGGCCTGCTTCCCCTCGACCACGCTGAAATGAATATCCAATTCATTCCCCTGATCGACGATTTCTTCCGGCATGAGATTGGAGTAAATATAACCGCGATCGTAATAGAGGCTGCCGATGCGCTTCTGCATGGCTTCATCCAGCTTTTTCTTGCTGTAGGTCTCCCCTTTCACGAAGCCCAGATTGGCGTTCAGCATCTCGGTGGTGAAAACCGTATTTCCGTCCCAGGTGATATCGCCGAACTTGTATTGCGGCCCCTCGGAAACCCAGACATCCAGGTACAGGTCGCTGTTGTCCTCACTGTAGGAAACGGAATCCCGCAGCACCTCCGCGTCGCGATAACCATGGTTATAGTAGAATTCGAGCAGTTTGCCCGTGTCTTCCTGATATTTGTCCTTGTCAAAATCAGCGCCCCGCCACCAGCGATCCTCTTTGGTCTTTTTGAACTGTTTCCGGAGCTTTCCTTCAGAGAAAATGGTGTTGCCATGAAAACGTATTTTCTCGATCTGTACTTTTTTGCCCTCTTCAAAGACGAAGCGCACCAGTACCCGGTTGCTGTCATCGCGGCTCACATATTGATTGGCCCTGATTTTGGCGAGCAGATGGCCCTTTTCCTTGTATTTGTCAAATAACTTGGATTTGGCGCGGGCCAGCATGGTCGGACTGACCACCTGTCCGGGGTAAAAATTAAGGATGTTATCAATCTCATCCTTTTTCAGCTTTTTATTGCCCTCGATTTCCACTTTCTCGAGGCGGGGATATTCTTCAACATGTATGGCAATATAGACGCCATCGGCGAGTTCGCGATCGACCAGGATTTTAACATCAGAGAAAAGCGAAAGCCGCCACAGTTGCTTGATCGCCTCCTGAATCCCGTCGCCGGTGACTTCCATGCCCGGATTGAGACCGGAGCTGAGACGTATCATGCTGGCATCCACAGTTTTATTGCCTTCCACTGAGACGCCGAGGATCTTGATGGATCGCTTTTGCGCCTGCCCTGTGGCGGACAACAGCAACAACATCAATATAATCAAACCGTAATTGAACTGCTTTTTCATCATCATGCAGGATCAGCCTTTTCGTTAGAATCAAAACTTTTAAATTTAATAAATTCTTATATTTTTGTAAAGTAAAATATTTATCAAGGCCCGCCCTGCCGCCTCTTTAAAACGGAAACCAATGCCGCACAATAATCCGTTTATCATCCCTGTTGTACAACATCAAACTATCGTAATCATACTCTAGTTCCAATAAAAGTTGAGGATTTATACGATATTCCAATCCCAGTGTATGCCGCAAACCCACGCCCTTGCTCTGGTAGCGATACTCAAGTCCGGTCTCCACTTGTCCGGTGTACTGCATGAACACGCTCTTGGCCAGG
>CAUJEL010000179.1 GCA_963169875.1 Candidatus Zhuqueibacterota bacterium | reverse complement strand
ACGCTGGAAGTGGCCTGTGTGGCTTTGGCCATGGCCTGCGCTTCACTGTAATCGGCGGCGAGGGTATCGGCGAAAAATTTGGTTTTGTCGCGATAAAACTCGAACGCCTGCTGCATCTTTTTCATGATCTGGCAGTATTTCTCGGCGCGTTCATAGCGTTTCTTGGATTTTTCCAGGTTGGATTGCAGCATGCCGGCTTCGCTGCTGATTTTCTGGAACTGGAAGCGCTTTTCCTCATCCGTCCAGGCGCCTTTTTCGAAAAACCGGTCTTTGAGCGCATCCGCCTGTTTGATGCGTTCACGGATCTGCTCTTCATACTTTTCGATATTGCTTTTGATGCCATTGCGAATGCCATAGACGTGATCGGCCGCGCCCTGGATGGTCTGCAGCTTCTCGCCCAGATATTCATTGACATAGGCGTAAATGATATCGAGCGGACCACTTTTGATCATCAATCCCGTGAACCAGCGGTAGAATTTGGCGCGCCAATACCACAGGATGGTGCGAAAGCGTTTGCTCGAGAACACAAACCATAGCAGTGCAGCCAACGCCACGAGGCCGCCAAGCACGATGGTCTTGCCGACCACGGCGATGGCCATGGTCAAGAGGTTGAGGAGAAAGGGTGCGGCGGCGTAAAATCCGACGGCAAGGGCTACCACAACAAGAAAAGTGCCGAAATTACCCCACGATTTTTCACGCTTGGAAACGAACGAGGAGACTTTGTCAGCACCCGGCAGGGTGGGCATATCACTCATGTTATCCTCCTGGAGTTTATTTCAAATCTGCTAAATTATTCTCTAAACGGTTTTTCAGCTCGACGAGTCTTTCTTCATGCGATTTCAAGGCGCTGGCAAATTCCTGCTCGCGGTCGCGTTTTTTTTGCTCGATCTGGCTGATATCATTTTCGGTCACCAGTTGATCCGACAACAACTTGGCCTTTTCCGCTTCGAGCTTTTTCATCTCTTCATTTTTTGCCTTGATATAGGCATCGAGTTCCTGCTGGATGGTCTGCAGGCGGTTCTCCCGCATTTTAATGCCCTGTTTGAGTTCCTGTATTTTGTTGCGGATACTGACTTGGCGTTTTTGAAAACCCTGATCGTTTTGCTGCAGGAATTCCTGTTTTTCGCTTTCCAGCTTTTTCATCAGGATTTGCATCGCCTGCTGAATAACAGCCGGTGTCAGATTGAGCTGGCGCACTTTAAGCGCGGTCTGGGCCGCATGAAAAGCCAGTTTGTCGCGCGTCGGTTGATCCAGATTGGCAAACTTTTCATTGATGACGGCCATCTGGCTGAAAAATTCCGAAAACTCCGGCGGCATGGCAGCGAGCAATTCCTTCTCGATAGCCGGGTAAAACGTGTTATCGGAGGTTGGCGGCGCAGATGCGATCGGTTCCAATGGCGATAGAGGCGCGGTCGCATCCGGAATTGGATTGGGCCCCAAATCCAGCGGCTGCGGTTCCGGTTCGTTCCAAAACATCCCAATGGCAGCCTTTTTGATCTTTTTAAAATCAGGCATAATCGCTCTTCATCCTCCCTTTGCTCGTCGGAGTATTTCAGTAGTAATATTAATCATTTCCAGCCTGAAAGGCAATAAAATCATTGATTATTTTTATCAAGATGTGATACGGATTCCAATCTGGCGTGTTACAAGAAAATGGAAACGCCGATTGCGGTTATGAGTCAAAATTTTTCACCGCTGAGAACGCAGAGGCACGCAAAGAAAAGAAAAACAATAAAAATAACCACCATAGCATTTTCAATGACTGAAATAAACTTCAAATCAAAATTTGTTCCATGATCTCAATAGTAACATCCTGGCGGTCTCGGCGCACTCGGCGGTTTATGAATAGAACAGGTTTGCCGAACCCGGAGAACAGCCGCATGGCTGCCTTCCCCAGCATCAGAAGGTCCAGTTTGCCGAGACGCTCAGGAAATGAAAGAGCGCAAAATTATAGACTTCGTCGTTGTCCGCTCCGCCTTCAAGGAGGCGATAGCCCAGCTGCAGGCCGAGCTTTTCCAAAGGCTGATAGAGCAGACCGAGAAACACGTCCTCGGCCCGTCCCTGTGGTGCTGCCAGAGCATCCCCCTCCGCAATCCATCCCCACTTGTCACCTCTTTGATAGATCACGCGAAAATGCAGCAAAGGGACGAAACCGGTGTTGCTCTTTTGCGCGGAGTGACCGTCGCCCTTGAGCTCAATGGCGGCATCTCGAATCTTGGCTGTAAAGCCAACACCGACGGCCAGGTGCGGTTTTTGGTAGACATCATAGCGATAGGTCAGGCGATAAGAGTTGAAGGTATAGGTGGTTTTCAGCGGCTGACCGGCGCTGAAAGTTTTATCCATGAAGTGAATATCCTGTGCGGAGGTTCCCCGGGCCTCCAGACTGAGTGGTGCGAACAGAAGCAGAAAGGTGCTTTTAGCCGAGACGCTATAAGCCGCGCGCAGGCGAAAATATACCGCCGGGTCGCTCTGCAGCTCGTCGGAGGCGGAAAAAAGGGTGCCTGAATCGCCGGGAATGCGGATGTCGTTATAGCCATCTGTCACCAGGCCGCTCTCAACACTCAGTTGAATTTGCGCTTCAGCCGCGTTGAGTGATAAAATCACAAATAAAAGCAGGAGCCAATTGCGGTTTTTCATGAGGATTCCTTTCCTGTTATCATTTTAGTATTTTAACCACATTTACATCAAAACCTATTCCGCAGTGGTTACAGAGAAATGGATAAATATAAAGGGAGATTATCGATCCGGTCAGAAAATATAAAGAAGAAGTTTGCAGGGTTTTACGGGGGGAGTTAATCTTTTTCAAATCGGCTGCAGGATTTCAAGAGATCGTGACCGCAGAGGCGCCAATGGCGGCACATTTTGCAGCATGAATCCTCATACGCCGAACGAAACCACTGCCCGTTGTTTTCAATCCATGCTAACACGTAGGGAGACCCGGGATCCGCTTCGATGCGGCACCCTTCGCACCATTTATCCACTTCGATCTTCTTGACCTGCAACTGCATGAAGTTGGCCATAGTCGTGTTGACTCTTACGTTTGTTTCGATACAAAAATAACCGAAAAATCAGCATACTAAGATAACACTTTTTATCAAAAAACAAAGAAAATTTTACCGTTTCAAAAATATTTTACCACTTTTCCCAATGTATCAAATCATCCAGAGGCAGCCTGTTTTTGGGTTTCGGCAGATCAGCAGGATACCCCAACGGCGTGAAAGCAACCGGCTCAACCCCCGCGGGTAATTCAAGTATTTTTCGTGCAGCCTCCGGATCAAAGGCGGCGACCCAGCAGGTTCCCAGTCCGGCAGCCGTGGCGGCCAGAACAAGATGGTCCATGGCGATGGTGGCATCGACCCAGCTGTAATTAACCCCATCCTTGCGCGACCAGGCCTTTTGCGGCCATGCGCACATGCAAATGACCAGGGGCGTCTGGACGAACCAGGGCCGTGCGTATATCGCGCCCAACTCAGTTTCTCTGCCCGCCGTGCGAATGACGATGATTTGAAACGGCTGGCGATTGCACGCGGTCGGCGCCCATTGGGCGGCTTCCAATACTTGACGCAACAATTCATCGGGAACCGGATCCGGCCGGTACGCCCGCACGCTGTAACGATGTCTCAAGAGCGCGAGTAATTCCATGCCATCTTCCTTGTATTTCAGACGCGTTTTGGTCCGCGTAAAATGCGGGCCGGGAGATGAATCAAAGCTGAAAGCAAATCCAAAATGCCATCCACCGCGATACCCAGCAAACGCAACGGCAGCAGCAGCAACCACACCAGTGGATAAAGCAGCAACGCCACAATGGCCAGCGGCCAGCAGCATAACAACAACAATAACCAAAGAATGAATCCTGCCATTTTCAGGCCTCCTTGCTTGATCATTTCAGATATTTATACGCCAAAGGTCCGGGTTAGTTTCGACATTCCATGTGCGAATCTTCATGTTTTTGTTGACCGGCATGCAGAAATTGGTTATTTTGAGCCGGTATGAAACAATCGCTGCTATTCAGCGCCGGAGTTTCGCTGATACATAAAAAAAACAAATATTGCATCAATAGCAGCGTTTGCGGCTGAACTGATATTCCATTGAAAACGTGTTCCACACCACCCTAAACAGCCCGGCGGGCTCTGCGCGCCCGGCTGTTCATCAATAGAACAGCTTAGGAGGTTCGCATGGGATTACATGCCCTGGCAGGCAAACCGGCTCCGCCTGAGGCCAGAACAAATATCCCGCGGTTGATCGCAGACTATTACGTGCAAAAACCGGATGCTGCCCAACCGGCGCAGCGCGTGAGTTTTGGCACTTCGGGACACCGCGGCGTATCGTCAAAGTATTCATTCAATGAGGAGCACGTGGCCGCCATCAGCCAGGCCATCTGCGATTACCGCAGACACAAAGGCATCGACGGACCGCTTTTTCTCGGGATGGATACCCATGCGCTCTCCGAAGTGGCGTTCATCACCAGCGTCGAAGTGTTCGCCGCCAATAACGTCACCCTGTTCGTGCAGCAAAACCGTTCCTATACCCCCACGCCCGTCATCTCTCATGCCATATTGTGCTATAACAAGAACCGCAAAACCGGTTTGGCGGATGGCGTGGTCATCACCCCTTCGCACAACCCTCCATCTGACGGCGGTTACAAGTACAACCCGCCTCATGGCGGACCGGCAGATACCGCGGTGACCCATTTGATTCAAGAACGCGCCAACAAGATTCTCGAGCAGGGAAACGCAGCGGTGAAACGGATTCCCTTCAACCGGGCCCTGCAAGCCGAAACCACATTTGAGATGAACTTTCTCACCCCCTATGTGCTCGATCTTGGTCATGTCCTGGATATGGAGACCATTGCCGCTTCAGGTCTGCGCCTGGGCGTGGACCCCATGGGGGGCGCTTCCGTGGAATACTGGGGGCCTATTGCGGAGACTTACCATCTTAATCTGGAGATCGTCAATCGCGAGATCGATCCGGCCTTTGCCTTCATGACGCTGGACAAGGACGGCAAAATCCGCATGGATTGCTCCTCACCCTATGCCATGGCGCGGCTGGTCGCACTCAAGGAGCGGTTTGACATCGCCTTTGGCAATGATCCCGATGCGGACCGGCACGGCATCATCTGCCCCAGCGCCGGATTGATGAATCCGAATCATTACCTGAGTGTGGCAATATGGTATCTTTTTCAAAACCGTCCCCGGTGGCGCAGCGAAGCGGCCATTGGCAAGACGCTGGTTTCCAGCTCCATGATCGATCGCATCGCAGCCTCCCTCGGCAAAAAACTCGCTGAAGTGCCGGTGGGTTTCAAGTGGTTTGTCGACGGACTGAGCGATGGCTCCTATGGTTTTGGCGGGGAAGAGAGCGCGGGCGCCTCATTTCTGCGCAAAGACGGCACCGTGTGGACGACCGACAAGGATGGTATTATTTTGAATCTGCTGGCCGCGGAAATTACGGCGCGCACAGGAAAAGATCCCGGCGTTATTTACCAGGATCTCGAAAATCGTTTTGGCCGCTCCTTTTATGAGCGCATGGATGCAGCTGCCAATGCGGCACAGCGCATTGCCATGGGCCAATTGTCGCCGGACATGGTCAAGACCGATACGCTGGCCGGCGAGCCCATCGCAGCCATCCTCACCCGGGCGCCGGGCAATGATGCAGCCATCGGCGGGCTTAAAGTGACTACGAAAAACGGCTGGTTTGCCGCCCGTCCCTCCGGAACCGAAGACATCTATAAAATCTACGCAGAAAGCTTTATCGATGCCTCCCATCTGCAGCAGATTCAGGAGGAAGCCAAGGAGCTGGTCACTGCGGTTTTACCCTGAGGCAAAGGCAGCCGTCTTATTGCAAGGCTGTGACGAGGGCTTGTCCCGCGTCACAGCCTCTCGCAGACCCGCGCGATTATCCCATCCAGAATCCTTTGCGGTGGGAAACGCCCAGAACCTTGCGGCAGTGGGGGCAAAAATAGACATACCTTTTGCCCAAAAAGCTGGCTAATTCACGGCACCATACTGTCTCCAGTTTTTCCGCGCAATGCGGACAAACAGGTGTTTCGTCTTCTTTTTCAATGCATTCGATCATCGTTGTTGCTCTCCGATTGGGCTACAAAAGCCCGGTTTTGGCGTTGTTCAACCATTCAGCATCCGATTGCACATCAGTCTTGAAGATGACCAGATCCGCATCCCAGGCGGAATCGGTAAAATAAACCGCCTTGCTGGCCTCACCGCGGATATCGGTGTAGCACCAGATGGGGGCTTCGGTGGCCTCCCATTGACTGGTGGTCTCAAAGACGACCAGATCCGCTTCAGAGCGTATCGCGGTGACGCAGACCTTCACATCCGCATCCGATGGAATGTCGGTTTTGTAGAGAACTGGCATGACAACCTCCCCGTTACGTTAATACAACTTTGATTAAATGGTTAAATATGACCCGGCTCAGTGTGCTTTAATATTTCTGAGCAAGGCTACAGAAAAAATGACCGCCAGAAGATTAATCGTTGGCATGATGAAAATCACCGGTATCACGTTGGCGCCGGCCTTGGCCATGAACAGGATTTTTGCGCTCAGAGCCGTCATCAACAGCGCGAGAAAGAGCGTGTAAATGACCGTGAAGAGATACCCGTATGCGTTTCTGCGCAGCGCTAGAATGCCGCTGACAAAAGCCATGGGCAGGAACAAACCGAGATCAAATCCCTGCACGACGAGGGTGGTGTAGTGCTGCACCTCGGGCGGGATGATCGTGCCATGCAAAAGCGGCGGGAGCACTGTCTTTAGCCACAGCAATGCGACCAGTGAGGCGTTTATGATGAGAAAGATAGCAGCGTTTCGTAGCCGTTTTTCGGAGGCAAACCAGGTTTTGCAGTGCGAGATATCATACGAAAAGAGGAGCAGAATGAAGGCCATGAAGGAAGCGCCCAGGAGGAAGACATACGCCAGAAACAGGGCGTTATACATGGCCATGGCGGTGTAAAAGAGGTAGGTGAGAAAAAAATACCCCAGGGCGCCGGACAGCACAAACAGCGCCTTCCGCGATCCCCGGCGCGCCCAAAATAACGAGATCAGCAGCACAGGCACGCCGATGCAGAGGGTGACATAATCCTGGGCGATGCCTTGAACAGCCACATCCGCGGACATGTGCTGATAAAGCCCCTGACCATAAATTTTTACCGACTGGCCGCGGATCGATTCATACTGGTAGGGACCGGGTCCCTCGTGGCTCAGAATCGCGGTGCTGGTGGCCAGGGCGGCCACCAGCGCGATTAATATGACCACAATGGTGAGTCGTACGCTGTGTCGCATTCAGCCTCTCTCAGGAATAAAATTTGTAATGTGCCACATACCTTTATGATGCCTGGCCTGTTTAATGGTATAAAATGAATTCATCTTTCCTGCCTCTCCCGAATCAGCAGCAGCAAGGCGGACTGAGGCACGATGAGATAGGTGTCGCCGTCGAGTTTGATCTCCACGGAGGCCTTGCGCAGGAACAGCGCATAGTCGCCGATGCGCGCCTGCAGGGGGGTGTAATTGGGGGCGGGAACGCCCGGCTTCCACAGTTCTTCATCCTGGTCGGTGGGCGAGGGCAGCGGGATGCCGGGCCCGATGTCCACGATCGTGCCCGCCTGAATGGTCTCTTTTTCCAGCGCCCATTTGGGCAGGTAGAGCCCCACGTTGCTGCGCTCCTCACCAATATCCGGCACGATGAGCACGCGGTCGCCGATGATGATGATTTCCTGGTTTCCTTTTTTCATGAGATGTATCCCGCCCGATCGGCTTTGTGATGGAGATTCTACCCCTTATAAAAAAAGATCCTTAATCTATGGATAAGTACGGCCATCACATAAGATTCAGCGATGGCCGTATTCATGCATTGAGTTTCCACCGCAATTCCTGTCACTCCACAATGGCGCTGGCGACGATATTGGCAATGGTGCTGCGCAGACTGTCCACTTCGCCCTCATCCTTGGGATGCACCCGGTTGGTGAGGATGATGATGAAAGATTTGGTTTGCGGATCGATCCAGATGGACGTACCGGTATAGCCGGTATGCCCGAAGCCACCGTCGGGCAGGAGATCGCCACCGACCCACGACTGCCCCTGTTTGACCACCCAGCCATAGCCGCGCGCGGCCTTGCTGGGCGTGTCGATGACCTGCGTCATGCGCTGGATGGTCACCGGACTGAGAATCTGCTCTTTGCCGAGCGTGCCGCCGTTGAGCATCATCTGGCAGTAACGCGCCAGGTCATCGGCCGTGGAAAAAAGTCCGGCATTTCCCGAGATGCCGCCCTGCAGCCGGGCGAGGGGGTCATGAACGATCCCGATTAACGGCAGCCCATCCGCCTGCACCTCGGTGGGAACGCATAACGGCTTGAGGGATGAATCGGGCGTATACATCGTGTGCATCATGCCGAGCGGCTTGAATATGACTTCCTGAGAAAATTCATGGACGTTCTTGCCGCTGATTTTCTGGATGATATGATTCAGGGTGATGAAGCCGAGGCAACTGTAATGATAGGCGTCGCCCGGCGCGTTGAGTTTGGGGAGTTTGGCGATATACTCCACCAGCGCAGCGGTGCTGCAGGGATTGCCCAGCGCTGCGGCGGCCTGGAGCGCAGAGGTATAAGGCGGCAACCCTGATGTATGGGTGAGAAGATGCCAGATGCGGGCTCCTTCGGACAGGGAGCTGTCGGGCTTGACGAATTTGCTAAAGCCGGGGACATAATCGGAGACGCGGTCGGTCAGGCGCAGCAGACCTCTTTCGGCGAGAATCATGATGGAGGTGGCGGTGGCCACTGGTTTGCTGACCGAGGCCAAATCGAACATCATCTCCGTATGCATCAACTTTTTCTCAGGCACCAGTTGTGCGTACCCGTACGCTTTGCGATGGACAATCTGATTGTCATGGCTGATGAGGACGACCGCGCCGGGGATGTCACCGCGATCTATGGCAAGCTGTACGGCCTGATTGATCAGACCGAGACGATCCAGATTAACCCCGGCTTTGCGCTTGGGCAAAATCTGGCTCTGACTGAGCAGTGCGAAGAGCAGGAGGATGAGTACGGTGTTTTTCCAGCGCATCGGCTTACCTCTTGATTAAAGGCGAAAATGTAATGTAGGATACTAAAATTGTCCGCCATTTGCAAGAAAAAACCGGCACAACCGCGTCCGTCTGCTGGAGTAAATTTACCTTGGAAATCGGCGATAATTTTATTATACTAAAAATTGATTGAATGGCTTATATTGATCTTAATAGTATAATAAACAAGGAGTTTTTCCGGTGAGACATTTACTTTTGCCGGCTTTGGCTTTCGCCATGCTGGTGTGGGGATGCAACGGCAGCAACGACAAAGCCGCCCGACGTTTCATCAACGAGCACGTGGCAAAAATCCGCTCATTACAAAAGGATGCCAACCTGGCCTACTGGGAAGCGGCTATCAGCGGTCAGGGCACCGCTTATGACCGTTACAGCCAGCTCGAACTGCAGGTGCGGCAAATTTACAGCGATCAGGAAGATTTTGCCTTCCTGAAAAAAATGACCGAACAAGGCGGATTGACGGATCCGCTATTGGCGCGGCAGATTGAGGTGTTGTACTATTCCTATCTCGAAAATCAGATGGCCCCGGATCTGCTGCAGCAGATCACGGTGTTGGGAGCCGAAGTGGAGAAAAAATTCAGCACCTTCCGGGGAAGCATCGGACCGCGTAAAGTGACAGCCAACGAAATCGATGAAATTCTCAAAAAAGAGAGCAAATCGCAGGCGCGTCGCGATGCCTGGCTGGCGAGCAAGCAGGTGGGGCCGGTTGTGGCGGCGGACCTGATCGCGCTGGTGAAGCTGCGCAATGAGGCGGCGCAAAAACTGGGTTTCAAAAATTTTCACGCCATGTCTCTGGCCACCTCCGAGCAGGACGAAAAAGAACTCGACGCCATTTTCGCTGAGCTATTTCGGCTCAGCGAGGAACCTTTCACCCGCATCAAAGCCGAACTGGACGAGGAACTGGCACGCCGCTACAAGGTCGCAGTCGCGGATTTGCAGCCCTGGCACTATCATGATCCTTTTTTTCAGGAATCACCCATGCTGCAAGCAGTGGATTTGGATAAATATTATCAGAACAGGGATGTCAAGAAGCTGGCAGCGGATTTCTACGCCGGCATCGATCTGCCGGTGGAAACCATCCTGATGCGCAGTGATTTATACGAGAAGGAAGGAAAGAATCCGCACGCCTTTTGCACGGACATTGACCGGGAAGGCGACGTCCGCATCCTCTGCAATCTGCAAAACAACGAACGCTGGATGGAGACGATTTTGCACGAACTGGGACATGGCGTCTATGACAAATACCAGGATATGCACATGCCGTATCTGCTGCGTCAGCCGGCGCACACGTTTACCACGGAAGCCATTGCCATGTTCTTCGGCCGCTTGAGCCGCAATCCGGCGTGGATGCAGGGCATGCTCAGTCTGGATGAAGCCAAACGCGCCGAGATCGAATCGGTCAGCAGCCACTATGCGCAACTCAAGCAGCTCATTTTTGCGCGTTGGGCCATGGTGATGTACAGCTTTGAAAAAGAGTTGTACGCCAATCCGGATCAAGAACTGAACGCGTTGTGGTGGAATCTGGTGGAAAAGTATCAGGGGTTGAAGAAACCGGTCGACCGCAATGAACCGGATTGGGCGGCCAAGATTCATTTTGCCATCGCGCCGTGTTATTATCACAATTACCTCCTGGGCGAATTATTGGCTTCGCAGCTGTATGCCCATGTCGATGCCAAGGTCGCCAGGAGCGCCACTTCGGCCAATGCAGGCTATGTGGGCGAGAAGCAGCTGGGTGCCTATTTGCGTCAGCAAATTTTTGCGGTTGGCGCGCGCTACCCGTGGAATGAGATGATAAAGCGCGCGACGGGCGAACCGCTGACGGCAAAATACTTCATCGAGCAGTTTGTCAATTGATCGAGGCAGTCATGAACAATGGCAATGGCGCTATGATCCGAACCATGCCGGACGGCACGGAGAAGCAGTATAATCCATTTACCGGTACCGAAGTCTGGTACATCCCGGGCCGCAAAAACCGGCCGATATTCACCGGCATCCCGGAATCCGCGCAAAAAATAGCGCAACCGGATAAGCAGGATCACTGTAATTTCTGTCCGCAGCGATACCTGATGACGCCGCCGGAAAAATCACGGCTGATCCTCCAGGATGGACGCTATGTTCTGCAGGACCACTTGAACGCCGGGGATGTCATCAAACAAGCGGCAGAATTTCGGCGCATCCCCAATCTCTTTGAGATTGTGACCATCAATTATTGGAAGAAAAACTTTCAATACCGGCTCAGCGACAAGAACCGTTTGTGGAAAGAGCGTTATCTCTCCGATGGCAAAGGCCGTGAACATGTGCTGTCCGTGATCGATCTCAAATTGAAATATTCGGGGTTCTCGGAAGCGGACATCCAGGCACTGCCCGAAGATGATAAATTCGAGATGGCCGACGCTTTTTTCGGTGGATTCCATGAACTGATCGTGCCGCGCCGCCACTACATCGACAACGCAGAATACGACTCCCAACTCTGCGCATCGGGAGAGCTGACGCCGGAGGAGCACTACCAGTATTTTCGCTTCACCATCGACGCCATGAACGAGATGTACGATAATAACCGCTATATCCGCTACGTCGCGGTTTACCAGAACTGGCGCAAAGAGGCGGGTGCCTCGTTCGACCATTTGCACACGCAAATCGTGGGATTGGATGAGTGGGGTGTTTCGCTGGAACGCGAGCTGCGGCTGGCGGCGACCAATCAGAATATGTACAATGAATTCGCGGCCAATTTCGCGGCGCTCAACAACAACGTCATCTGCGAAAACGACCACGCCATCGCCTTTGTGGATCTGGGCCACCGCTACCCCACCATTGCCATTTACTCAAAAAGCGTCAACTGCCGTCCCAATGAACATTCTCCCGAAGCTTTGCACGGGTTCAGCGATCTGGTGCATGCGGTGCACGCCGCCACGGGCTCGCAGATCTCCTGCAACGAAGAGTGGTACTATATGCCCAAGGATGCCATCATCCCGATACCCTGGCATGTGTTGATCAAATGGCGGGTGAACATCGCGGCCGGTTTTGAAGGCGGCACGAAAATCTATGTCAATCCCATGTCGCTCAGTGAGCTGCGCGACAAACTGGTCCCGCGGCTCTTTGAACTGCGCGACCAGCGCAAGCTGGGTTGGCTGAACATCGCCGAAGAGTGCCCGGTGAAACCCAACTCGCTCAAATACTATAAACGGGGTATCGAATAGAACAAATATGAGAAGGTTTATGCGGTGCGCTTATTGACCAGATCACAACTTTTCATCCTGCTTGCCGGAATCGGGCTTTTATGCGTGCAATGCAAAACGCCCTTCAGCACCCGTGAACCGGAAGAGCCGAATTCATCCCAGTCCAATTGGGTGCAGCCCACATCGCCCAATTATGTGATGATCAATTTGCGCACCTGCATTTCCGAAAAAAACAGCCAGAACTATCTGCGCTGTTTGGCCGATACCGGCACAGCGGCGGTTACCTTTTATTATATTCCGGAATCCTCAGTGGCAGCGGCCAATCCGGGTTTGTTCAATGGCTGGAACAAGGAGAGTGAACGCAATTATCTCAATCAGCTGTTGGCTTATCTGCCCAAGGATTCGCTGAGCACGCTGACATTGACCTTGATAAGAGAAAATGCGTTTCAGGATTCCGTGGTTCTGGTGCAGGAATACATCTTGACCATGGGGCACAAGCAGCAAACGGAGGGCTGTCCGCGGCAATTCCGCGGCCAGGCAGAGTTTCGTCTGCGCCGCTCCGCGGAAGATCTGTGGTACATCTACAAATGGTCTGATTTCGCCACGGGTGATCAGCCGGCCTGGAGCGTTCTGCGCGCCTTTTTCGGTAAATAGAAGCAAACCACTATGAGACGTTTCTTTCGAAAAGAAAACCAGCGTTTCAATCATGAACCGTCACAGGAGCTGCTCAATCTGAAAAAATACCGCCTTCATATCGGACTTGTCGTGCTCGCCCTGTTGCTCCTGTCCGCGAATCTCTATTTCTTTTACCGCACATCGCATCAAGACGCGGTGGAAGTCATTCCAGAGGGCCGGCGGCCAGGAGCGCAACCAGAGGCACGTGCCAGAAGACCCTCTTTGCCAGCCGCCAGCGCACAGGAAGCAGAACCAGTGCTCGACGCCATCCGCAAAACCATGGCTGATTACCGGCTTAAATCTCAGACCATCCGCAAACGGGAGAATGCCTATATCGCCTCCCTGCCCAAGGATTTCAACTTTCATCGCTTCCAATTCAATCTGCGGGAAAAACTGGATGATGCCGATGCCAAGATCGTGCAGACCATCGAGGACCGCCGCAAAAATCGCTTCGATCTGATCATATCCATAGACGATGAAAAATCGATCAAGGTGATTTTTTACCGCCGCGAATCGCTCTCCGCTGTGAACGGACAAGCCGCCATCATCATCGATGATTTTGGCTATGCCTACAACGATCTGGTGCAAAAATTTCTCTTTTTCCCAAAGCCGTTGACCATCTCCATCATTCCGGGCCTGAAGGAGACCGCCAAAGTGGCCCGCGATGCCAAACTCGCCGAACGCGAAATTCTCGTGCATATGCCCATGGAACCTCTGAATGAAAAATTTTCCGATGAGGGATATACCATTTTATCGGGACTGGTTGGCTGCACCGTGAGACTGGGGGTGCAGCAGGCCCTGGCCAAAAGTCCCGAAGCCATCGGCATGAACAATCACCAGGGCTCCAAAGTCACAGCCGAACGGGTGGTGATGAAAGCGGTTCTGGGTGAGCTGAAGAAGCAAAACAAATTTTTTATAGACAGCCGCACCAATCCCAAAAGCGTGGCGGTGGAAGTGGCGCGCGAACTCAAAGTGCCGGTTGGCGCCAACAAGATATTTCTCGACGCTGAGGATGACGAAGATTTCATCGTCCGTCAGATGAACCGGATGGCGGATATGGCGAGTCAAAATGGCCAGGTAATTGCGATCGCACATATGCGCAAAAAAACCTTCAAAGTACTGGAACAAATGATGCCGCAGTTGGAGGACCAGGGCATCCGCTTTGTATATATCAGCGACTTGTTCGATTGAGAGAATTTTGTGTTTCAGAGCTGCAATGTGGCAAGGATGTGTTTGTGGTGCCGATGAAACGGAGGTACGATCATGGCAAGACTTTGTTTGTGTATCAATTATGCAGCGCGATTGCGCAATCTCAATCGCAAAAAAGAGCCCGATCCCGTCGCAGTGGCGGTGGCTGCTGAACTTGCCGGCATTGAAGGCATCGTGGTGCAGCTGCGCGAGGACCGCGCCGATGTCAGCGATCGCGATCTGATGGTGCTCAAGGAAGTCGTCAAAACGCACTTGAATCTGGCCATCCCCCTGCAAGAGGAGATGGTCAAGCGCGCCATTCAGGTTCTGCCGGACATGGTGACCCTGCTGCCATCGACCGAAGCGACCGAAGGGGATGAGACCTCGCTCGATGTCGAAGCCAATATGGATTATGTCGAGGAAGTGGCCGCTGCTCTGCGGGCGAACAATGTGGTGGTGTGCGCGCTGGTTCCGCCCGATCCGCAGCAGATCCGCGCCGCTGCCCGGGCCGGCGTCGATTATGTGCAGCTCAATACCATGCCCCTGGCGGCGGTGGAGGATTTGGGCACCATGACCGAGCAGGTGGAGCGCATCCGCGCTGTGGCGGCCGCGGCCCACAAATTGGGCATCGGTGTATCCGCCGGCCGCGGGTTGCATTATCAAAATGTGCGCGATATCGCCGCCATCCCGATGATCGAAGAGATCAACATCGGCCGTGCCATCCTGTCGCGCTCGGTTTTGATGGGCGTCGAACGCGCCATCGCCGTCATGAAGACGCAGCTGGAGCACAAGTGACAGCACAGCATTGTGCTAAAAGCAAATTTAAATTCTAACTTGTGCCTTAATCACGGCAAAACAGTTCGACGGGCTCTGCGCGCTCGGCGGTATACGAATAGAACAAGTTAACATCTTTATGCAGGAATCGTTATGGAAAAAAAACTTCTCTCTTTGCTGCCCGAATTTCAACTGATTCACGATGTGAAACTGCGCGATAAAACGCTCGCCTGCTGGCTCGACGCCCTGCGTCTCGGCGGCTGGGAAGTGGAAGACCTCGACGTCATCCCCTTCACCCTGCTGATTCCCGATTGTAAAGTCAGCTTCCGCACCCACGTTCAGGCCGTGACGCAGACCGCCATCGTTTCAGCGGAAGTCCTGCAAAAACATTACAGCGGCCACTATAAACTCTCCATGGATTTGATCGTCTCCGGCGGCCTGCTCCACGATATCGGCAAACTGCTGGAATACCGCAAGGAAGGCGGCAAATTTATCAAAAGCAACAATGGCAAACTCCTGCGCCATCCCTTCAGTGGCGCCAATCTGGCGGCGCAGCATCAACTGCCCGACGAAATTATCCATATCATTGCGGTGCATGCCAAGGAAGGCGACGGTGGCTATCGCACGCCCGAGGCGGTCATTGTGCATCATGCGGATTTCATGAATTTTGAACCTTTGAAAGGGTAATCCATGAAAGAGTTAGGGGAAGCGATCCGGGTTATCTTTGACAAGATCGGCGATTTTTTCGATATTCTCGATCTGTCGTTTTTGATCAGCGGGGCCGCGGCGCTGGGCGCCCTGTGGTTCCTCGCTGACCAGTACCAGTTCCAGTGGCCCGAGGCGATCAGCGGCACCTCGCTGCTGGTGGGACTCTTTTTCGTCTGTTATCTCAGCGGCTTGATCTGTTTTGCCCTGGGACGCTGGCTGCGCGGCATGGTGCTGGGGGCTCAAAAGGGGTTCGACAGGACTTTTCGCGCGGTTCTCGATGCCCATGGCCTGGATGAATTCGCTCCCTATAAACCCTATCTGGAACGCAAATCCAGAGGCCTCCACAGTCTTTACGTCCGCATGTGGGCGGAGTTGCGCGAGACCCCGGACCTGGCGCCCTCCATGGCGTTGTGCAAGCGCTACTGGGTCATGGCCGCGACCTATGACGGCGTCGCCTTTGCCCTGTTGATCTGGATCGGCAGCATCATACTATGGAAAAGCGGCCTGCTGCCCGCCGCGCCCCCCACGGATCAGAGCTTTCTGCTCATCCTGATGATTCTCTGTTTCGCCTTTTATGGCTGCTTGCGCGAAGCCAGCCGCTACAAATTGAATCAAATCGAGGAACTGACCGCCACCCTGGCGATGCATCACGGCCGCGAGAAGTGATCCTGCGGTTCTCTGCGAAAATATTAGATACGGCAACACGTCGCCTTCAAAACGCTGTGATGCCAGCGCACTCCTCAATTATACAAAATGTCATCCTGAAAGGACCTTATAGGTTACGTGGGACAATTTGCGGTTGATTCCACCCCTGCTTCACGGCACAATATGCCTTGATCATGTCTCCGCCGTGGCACCTTGTATATTGAAATTGTAATCGCCGTAACAAGAGAACATCCTTTGTAAAGTCATAAAATTTTATTAA
>CAUJEL010000178.1 GCA_963169875.1 Candidatus Zhuqueibacterota bacterium | reverse complement strand
TATCAACAACGATGGCAAGATCGATATCTACACCACGCGCGCAACCAGCAGTGCGTTCAATCAGCGGGATTTCTTTTACCAGAGCAGCAACACCCAGGTCTATGATGAAAAATCTCAAACCATCGGAATTCACGATGCAGGCGCCAGCCGCGGCGCCTTGTTCATAGACATCGATCGCGATGGGGATCTTGATCTCATTAATGGCAACTCCCCGGGACGCAATCGCCTCTACGAAAATCCGGGCAATGGCACGTTTCGGGATATCACAACTTCCAGCGGACTCGAGAATGTCGCCGCCACCACCACGGCCCTGCTCGCTTTTGATATTGAAGGAGATGAAGATCTTGACCTCTACGCCGTCAACTCGCGCGACATCAATGAATTGTACATCAATGACGGTCACGGACACTTTTCCCGCGTAAACCACGGCGCCAATGACGTCGTTGAATCAAAAATCGCCTCCATGTCGGCTGCCGCCGCGGACTATGATCAGGATGGCGATATCGACATTTATATTGCCAAGCGCGATGCGGCCAATGTCCTGTTCGTCAACAACAGCAACGGTTATTTCACCAGTGGCGCCCAGGCCGCCGGCATTGATCTCAACCACCGCAGCAACAGCGCTGTTTGGCATGATCTGGATAATGATGCAGATCTCGATCTCCTCGTCTCGGTCTCTGATACGCCAGCCGATCCCAAACCCGTTCTCCGGGTTTACAAAAATCTGGGCGATGGCACTTTCCAGGACGTGAGCGCCAACCTGAATATCCCCATGATCGGTTACTCTCCCCTGGTGGGCGATTTTGATAACGATGGCGATGTCGACATCATCACCACTTCAGAGGCCGGTCGCGGTGCGCTGTATCGTAATAACGGCAACTGGCAATTCTCCACGGCCGCGAACACAGGCGCGGAAATATACGCGGGCGATCTCCGCGGTGCCTCCGCCTTTGATTACGAAGGCGACGGCGATCTGGATTTTTATGCCGTTCGTTCCGATATTTTCAATGTCTTTAAAAAGAATACACTCGCCAACGGCAATCATTTTCTCAGCGTGCAATTGCAGGAACCGCCTGGCATGAGCGTCGTCTACGGCAGCAAAATCTGGTGCTATGAAACCAATCGCCTCGGCGATGCAACCGCCCTGGTCGGATTTCGCGAAGTCATGGCCGCCAATGGCCATACCTCGCAATCCCCCATGACGCAGCATTTTGGCATGGGCAACCGTACGTCCTGCGATCTGTTGGTGCAGTTTATGAACGGCACCCTGGTGGCGCACCGCGGGGTCAATGCCGATCAACTTGTCACCATTCAACCGCAAATAACCGCCGCACAAGCGGGTGAAGCCGCCAATGTCCTTGCTTACAGCGGCCATAATCAGACCGACACGGTCGGGCAAATCCTTCCCGAAGCCGTCGTCGCCCGCGTTGTTGATGCGCAGAATCTGCCGGTGGCGGGAGCGCGCGTCGATTTCAGCGTGATTCAGGGCGATGCCACCCTGCTGCTGTCCGGCAGTAACGGCGACGACCGTCATCTGTGGCTGGAGATGGAGACGGGCGGCTTGTCCGGCGGCCTGCGTTGGTGTTATGATCTCAGCTGCTCAGGAGGCGGCATGGTCTTGCGGCCGCCGCAGGCAAAAGAGGGCGGCGCGGATACGTTACAGTTCACCCTGGCCGCAGGAAATCAATTTTCTGTATGGGCGCGCGTCAGCAATCGCGGCGCATCCACGCCCATTTCCGTACAAATGGATTATAACAGCAAACAGAATTTCAACCTCTCGCAATCGGCTTCCTGGCAATGGCAACGGATCGGCACTGCCGGCGTCTGGGCCTTCGGTCCCGGGAACCATCGCCTGACGCTGAACTGGGCATCTGCGGACCTGCATATCGACCGGCTGCTGCTGACCTCAGATCCCTCCTACCTGCCCAGCGGACTGGGAGAACAGGATAGTGAGGATCCCTATCTCACAGATTCGCAGGGCATGGCGCAACGGCGCGTCAAACTGGGTGCGCGGGCTGGATCCATTACTGTTCAGGCGCGGCTTGCGGTGAATGGCCAAATAAAGACCGCACAGTTCCCGCTACAAGCCAAACCCGGCCCTGTAGCCAAAATCGAGGAAATCAGCGGCAATAATCAGCCCGGCGCTCAATCCGGCGTCCCGCTGTCATTGCCCTTTATCGTGCGACTGTCGGATGCGTTAAACAATCCAACCCCCGGACAAAGAGTGACCTTCACGGTCAAAGCCGGCGGCGGCACATTGAGTCCGGCAAATGGTGTTGTCATTACGGATGACCAGGGCAAAGCCCAAGCCACGCTGACGCCAGGCCGCGACGCGGCCAGACAGCAAGTTTATGCGGAAGCGGATCATGCCAGTGGTTCGCCCATCGTCTTTGAAACGACCGTGTCCGGCGTCGCCGATAAAATTGTCTATATCCAGGGCGGCGGACAAACCGATTCGGTGAACGCTGTCCTGGATTTGCCGGTCATTTGCAAAATCGAACAACAGGATGGCCAGGCCGTCGCGGGATACACGGTGACGGTGACAGCGATGAATGGAGGCAGAATATCGACCGCGACCGCGGTCGGCGCCGATTCCGTGTTGAACATTCCCAGCGCCGGCGATGGCATGGTTCGATTCTACTGGCGGCTCGGCACCAGGGCTGGGGAGCAATTCCTGCGCCTGGACGCATCCGGATTGAAGGAATCACCGGTCGTGCTCAGGGCCGTTGCCAATCCCGCCTCCGCCTATCGCATCCTGGCGCTCGAAGGCGATAATCAGACCGGCATCATTGGCAGCAAACTGGCGAAATCATTTGCAGTCAGAATCATCGACAGATACGGAAATGCCGTAACGGGTCAGGATATCGTTTTCAAGGTCACCTCTGGCAATGGCAGCCTCAATGGGGCCAATCAGATGCAATTCAGTACAATCAGCGATACCGCGGGGATTGCAAAAGCCGCATTCACCCTGGGTACACTTGCGGGCATCAATGCGTATGAGGTCCAGGCGAGTGCT
The DNA here is from genome assembly GCA_963169875.1 of Candidatus Zhuqueibacterota bacterium. Taxonomy (GTDB): domain Bacteria; phylum Zhuqueibacterota; class Zhuqueibacteria; order Residuimicrobiales; family Residuimicrobiaceae; genus UBA2214. Next base: position 38,007 of record CAUJEL010000178.1, on the reverse strand, counting down.
TCTTTCAATGATACACCGTTGACCGGTTCTCCGGTCTCCTTTTGGGCCAGTGCAACGGCCGGCCCGCCGGCGTTCATTTTTGCCGTTTCCGGTGAGCATCAAACAGGCGTCGTTGGCACAACCCTGCCGCTGGCCCTGGCTGTGGCGGTAAAAGATTTTTATCAGAACAGTGTCACGGGACATGCGGTGCAATTTTCCGTGGTCCAGGGAGACGGCAGGGTAAACGATCAAAGCCAGGCGACCATCATCACAGATCCCCAGGGCATCGCTGGAGTGCAGTTCAAATTGGGAACGCGCGCAGGAAATGAATGGCATCAGGTGGCAGTACAGGCTGCTGGGCTATCCTCGGAAACCGTGCTGTTCTCGGCCTCTGCCACAGCCGATGTGCCTGCTGAACTGGTCTACGTTTCCGGCAACCATCAGAGCGGCCAGCCCTTTGGACAGTTACCCATGCCACTGATGGTCCAGGTGAATGATCGTTTTGCCAATCCCATCGCCGGTCATCCCGTTCTCTATGAAGTGATCAAAGGAGGCGGGGTATTCGGAAAATCATCGACCACGAGCCTGACCACCGAAGCCGACGGACGCGCACGCGGCTTTCTCATCCTCGGAGCACAAGTTGGAGATTCCGTCAATGTGGTGCGCGTCAGCGCCAAAAAAAACAATTCTCTGCCACTGAATCAGAGTCCCATATTGTTTTATGCCAATGGATTGACTTCTGACCCCGCGCGCTTGTGGCCGGTGACCTCTCCCTATGAAACACTGGTGGGAACTGCCGGGAAAGAACTGGCTGAACCCGTTGTGGTGCGGGTACTGGATGATGGGGGCCGCGGCGTTCCCGGTATCCCCGTGCAATTTTCACTGGCAGTGGGTTCCGGACAACTGGCGCCCGAAAAAATCACATCCAAGACCGTGCTGAGCGACAGCCTCGGCGAAGCCGGCGTCCGCTGGTTGCTGGGTTCAACCACCACGCCACAACAATTGACGGTTGCAGCCTCCTATAATGGCACCGCGCTGGGTAATTCCCCAGTTGTCTACAATGCACTGGCGCTGACGGCCATTGTCCAGCGCATGGAACTGCTGTCAGGGGGCGGTCAAACCGGCCCCGTAAATGAATTTTTGACCGCGCCGCTCCGCGTCCGCCTCAGCGATGCGATGAATGAGCCGGTCCAGGGACATCTGGTTCAGTTTCGTATCTACAAGGGCGGCGGACGCCTGGGCGATGCCCAGGACACCGTCGTCACCTTGACCAGTAACAGCGACGGAGAGGCCGAGCTGAGATGGCGGTTGGGAACGGCTGCTGGAGACAGCGCCCAGGCGGTGATCATCCAGTGCTGGCAGGAAGGCAAAGTGCACGCCGACGGTTCGCCGCACCTCGTTTACGCCACCGCCTCGCCCATGGCGCCGGATGCCAGTCACACTCTTTTTTCCTGTGATTCGCCGGTTCCCGCCGATGGCTCCAGCGTTTCCCGGGTGACCGTGGTGCTTCGAGATGTATACGACAATCCGGTCCCCAATTATGCGGTCCGTCTGGTAACCAGCGGGCTCTCGGCCAACGTGTCACCGCTGCAGGGCATGACTGATCAGCAAGGTTCATTTCAGGCAAGCGCCTTTTCGGCACAGCCGGGAGCACTGACGCTTCAGGTGCAGGAAGCGCATTCCAGTGAATACTTGAGCGCAGCACAAACGATCGAGTTCATCGTGCCTGCAGCCTCGGTTGTCGAACTCGTCACCGGCGCAGGACAATCAGCGCCCGTCACCACCCTGTTGCCGCATCCCTTGACCATCCGCGTCAAGGACGAATTTGGACGCGGACTGAGCGGCGCAGAAGTACAATTCACTGTTGTGCACGGAACCGCTGATCTGTTGCTGCCCGCCAGCCTTGCTGTCGAAAAAGAATCCGGCGTCAAACTCAGTCTCGCCGCCGCCACCGTTCTGACCGATGGCGAAGGATTCGCCGGCGTTCAGGTCAGATTGGGAACGCAGAGCGGCGACATCGAAATCCAATCCATGCTGGTGGCCTATCCCGATAAAAAAATCAATTTTCGCTGCAAATCGCTGCCCGCAGCCGCGGCTGAATTGAATGCCGTCCATGGCAGCGGCCAGACGGGAACAACGTCGCATCGGCTGTCGCAGCCGCTGCGCGTCCAGGTCCGTGATCAATATGGCAATGGCGTGCCGGGCGTGGAGGTGGCCTTTTCCTCAAGCCAGCCGCAGGGTTTCTTCACACCCGCCGCTCTGGTTTCCACCGACTCTTCCGGCACCGCGGCGGTGTTCTGGTACCTGGGCGCAGAAATCGGCATCCAGCAAGCGCAAGCCGCAAAAGCCGGATTGATAAATTCGCCCATTCAGTTCACAGCCACAGCACTGGCCAACCATGCGCCCGAGCTGACGCTGCCGGACAGCGTCCTTATCGCTGAAAACGAAAACTGGTCGTTAAAGGTGGGGGCCAGCGATATGGAAGGAGACTCACTGCTCATCGAAGCCATCGATTTGCCCGCCGGCGCCATGATGGATGATTCTTTTCGTTTGAGCTGGAGACCGGGATACGACCAGGCCGGCCGCTATACCATACGTATTAGCGCTCGTGACGTCTATGGTGCCCAACAGATCAGGAATTTGCTGATTGTCGTCCGCAACAGCAATCGCAGTCCACAAATCGATGTATTGGCGTGTCAGCCCAGAGAACAGGATAATATCAAGATCGAAAAGCCGGGGTATCTTGATTTTTCGGTCGCGGTTTCCGACGCGGATGGCGATGCCCTCTCTTTTATCTGGTACGTCAACGGCGCCATTTACGCGATCGGCAAGCCGCAGTACCGGCTCTTTTCCGAGACCCTGCCACCTGGCGATATCACCATCAAGGTGCAGGTCAGCGATCAGCAATCGACGGTGGATCACAGCTGGACGCTGAAAGTTGTTTCGGCGATCTGGCTGGCTGAATTCACAGCCAGTCCTGACCCCGCGAAAGGCATCGTTTTGACCTGGCGGACGCGGCTGGAAACCGATAATCTGGGGTTTTACGTGCAGCGGTCGCTGCACCGGGATGGACCATTCATCGCCATCAGCGGACTCATCTCGCCCTCTGCCTCGGGCCGGTATCAATACAGCGACGCAAAAATCGAAACGGGGTTGCAGTATTACTATCGCCTGCAGGATTTAAGCGCCAACGGGGATCTCTCCCATCATGAGGCCATCTCGGCGATGCAAGCGCCACCGGCAGATTTTTATCTCTCCACTGCCTATCCAAATCCCTTTAACGCCAGGACGCAGATGCGCGTTTGCCTGCCCAGGAGCGTCGCGGTGCAGATTGTGGTAACCGATGTGCTGGGACGTTCGCTGAAAGAGATCCATCGCGGCGAATTGAAACCGGGGTATTATGAATTCACCTGGAACGGTGAAGACGAGGAGGGTGTTGCGGTGGCCAGCGGCGTCTACTATTTCCGGATTCAGGCGGGGACGGAACGGTGGTCGCGCAAAATGGCGCTGATTCGCTGAGATCTGAGAGAAAAACAACAGGTCTCAGAAGTATGCTAACCTGAATTATTCACCATCGAGGACGCAGAGGTACGCAAAGACAAGAAAAACATAAAAACGGCATCGATAACAACTTAAATGACTGAGATGAAATTCGATTCAAAAATATCTCGATAATCATTATAAAAAGAGCTCGGCAGCATCGGCGCGCTCGGCGGTATGAGTATATCACAGGCTAAATCACCACTGAGGTGCAGAGTCACAGAGGTCGAACCTGACGCGATCGCCCGGATCGTTCGGTTTGAACCGGTTCCACCCTTGTCATGGTGTAACCACGACATGAAGGAAATTAATTTCAAAAATGTCATCCTGTAAGGACCTTGTACCGTCCGCGGGACAATTTTCTTTATTTACAGCCCCTGCCGCAGGGCCTAAAAGATGCTTACAGCATGACATGAAAGAAGGAAAAGTATGGCGCGCTGTTAGCAAGACCAGAGCAGGATCGGATTCATCTGGCATTTGCTAAAAGGTCCCTACTGGATGACAGGCGGGGGGAATAATAAAGCAATACTGTCATGCAGAAAGCATGACACGAAGGGGAAAAATCAAAAAAATGTCATCCTGTAAGGACCTTGTGCCGTCCGCGGGGCAATTTTCTTTGTTTACAGCCGCTGCCGCAGGACCTGCAAGCTGGCTGCAGCATGACATGAAGGGAAAAAAACGTCATCCCGAGGCGCGAAGCGACGAGGGATCTCCTGAATCACCTGATGTAATACTACAGTTTTTAAGTGACGCACTGTTACTCGTTGTTCGTGTCCTGCTGCGCCCGTTTTTCCGCCTCTTTGCGGCGATCGAGAATTTTCTGCAATCGTTCCAGCTCTTTCTCCGCCCTGGTTCTCTCCGCGCGAATGCGCTCCAATTCGCTGGCCGTTGCTGGTGAGCGGCTGCCGTCATCGATGATCTGTTCGAATAATTCCCGGCGCTCATCGGCGCGGCGGATGAACAACTCCCGCGTCGTGGTCCGCAGCAGATGCAGCGGCAGGACGTTCATTTGCACACCCAGCTGTAGCCGCCAATCGTTGTAATTTGGAAATTCACCCAAACCACGGTCGGCGAGCGATGGAACGGTCTCATCACTGTCTTCACTCAGCCTTATCTCGCCGCCCAAGCGGAACCGCAGCCAGTGCAACGGTTTGTAGGTGAGGAACAAACCGCCATACAGATGATCTTCCCGGCCTTCCGCCGCCTTGGGCGGTTGTTGCAGCCAATGCATGCCATAGCATTCAGCGCCCCAATCAAAGCGCTCTCCGGGCAGCAACAGACCCAGCGAATAACCCAGCCACTGGCTTCGCCGTATCACCTGGCTGTTGGGATCGAAATAATCGCCGGTCAGGACTTCGCCGATGTCATTGTAGAGATGGTAACCGGCATTGAAATGCAGGCTGGGCGCCTCTTGCGGAAACACCGGGTCAAAGGCATAACTCAACAATCCGGCGCAACTGAACGCATAAGCGGAGGCCGAGTATTCCTCAAATAACAGATTATGACGTTTGCCCTGGGGTATGGTAAAGGTGAAGCGGGCGCCCCACTGCACAGCGGGTGTTGGCCAGGATGGCAGCGCCACCGTCGCTCCGGCCTGGATATCATGGAGCGATTGACCTTTTTCACTCTGATCCGATTGGTACAGCACCGGCGATAGTTCAAGCTCAATCTGTGCGCCCACGCCGAGGTTGAGCATGAAGGCGGTGTGCAGATCCCACACAGCGCGATCTCCGGGTGTGCCGAAAGGTGCATAGGACTGCGGCGCGGTTCTGCCCCAGAATCGCGTATAGGCGTTGGCGGTGAGATGCCCTTTGTCCAGAACCCAGGCCGCCCGCACATGCGGCAATCCAAAACCCCCATTGGCCACTGAGGCCGCTTGCACGCCGTTGACAAAAACCACCAGGACAATTAAAATTGTCCAGCTCGCAACTCTTGACTCTTTAAAACGCATGTTTACATCCTCACTGAAAACCCGATGACCCCATTACAGCATCACAAAGCGATGCCACCCGGATTCGCTCCCCGAAAAGGCGGCCGATCCGACGCAATCGATGCGCCAGCGGTACTGCGCGCCCTGGAGCAGTTGTTTACGCCGGGCCTTGCCGTCCCAATCAAAGGCTGTTTCTTCTTTATCACCCTGGTAGCTGGGTGGTATCACGCTCAACCACACGATCTCTTGGGTGGATTCGTCATACAGCCGCAGGATGAACGACACGGGCCGGATACCCTGAATTTGCCAGCTAAATCTCATCGTATCAATCCGGGAGACACCGAGATTGATGGCTTTAGGAAGCAGTTGGTAATCGATGGTATCGGACGGTGCGCTGGAAATGCCGGATGCGTCTTCAGCGACCATATAGTAATAATAACGCACCCCGACATCGACGCGATCGACGAATGTGGTGTCGTTGAGCCCCGGCGCAGCCAGCAGCGCGAAAGCGGCGGCATTGCCTTTTTTTCGATACAGCCGCAGAGCCTCATAGGCTGCATTGGTACGCCATTCCAGAAAAATGGCATTTTCCTCAGGAATGGCATCGATGCCATGTTCCCAAGCCGTGGTATCCGCCGAGGCCGCCACAAAGATGGGCCGCGGCGGCAAAGGTTCAGGATTATTCACGCGTTCCTTGCAGCCGCCCAGGGTGAAAAAGAGCGCCAGCAGCAGGACTTTGCCTATTCGAACCATGTGAACTCCCGTTAAAAAATGAATGCACAGCCAATGCGGTGCACATACTCGTAATCCACTGCGGTGAAGGCATAATCAACGCGAAATCGGCGCCAATTCAAGCCCGCACCGGTCGAAAATCCAGCCTGATTATAGCCGCAGCGCAAAGCAAAACGGCCAAGTTCGAATTCCAGACCGAAAAGATGGCTCTTTTCATATTTGTCGTGAAACGTCCACAACAGGGTCAAATGGCTGTCATGAAAACCGAGCGCCTGACGATAGGAAACCCCGGCCATGGTGGTTCTGGCCACCCGCTCCTCTTTCTGATTGTTCCAGACCAGGGTGGTGCGGGCGAAATCCAGTGCAGAAAAACCCAGGCACACCTCACCCATCTTGCGAATATCCAGCAGGTGGCCAAGACTGAATTTCAACATGACGCCAAAATCAATGCCAAGACCGGAGGCCGAGCTTGGTCCCAGCGATTGGCGCAACACTTTGACATTCAAACCCACCGGCATTTCCACGGGCAGATCCGTGTAGAGCCAGCCCAGCGGCAGCGTCATCTTGACCGGCCGGGCGAATGACAGATAAATGGCGTTTTCAACGTCGCGGATGGCGCCCTGCGGTTGTCCATCGGGTCGCAGGGAAGGATCACTGAGACGGTCGATGAACGCATTTCCGCGCAATTTGGGGTAGACGGGTATATCATCGACATTGAATCGCGTCCAGTGGACGCTGACCGTCCCCCCGGCGGGCATGGGCATGCTGCCGCCCAGATAGTAAAAATTGGCCATGGGCGTGGCGATGCTGCCGAATGTGGGCGCGTACATCATGGCCAGCTCCGGCCGCTGGGAAAAAGCGAGCCCGGCAGGATTGTAGCGGAAACTCTCATGTCCATATAGAGCCGCCACGGCGCCGCCCAGGGCCAGGGAACGCGCGCCCACGCCCAGATCGAGCGTGGCAGCGGCATAGCGGCCATCGGCTTTTACGTCGCGCGGCTGCAACACCTGGAGCATGATGACCAGTGCAAGGATGCACTGACGCCTGTGTAATGGTATCCTCATCATGGCTATCTCAACCGTACAATTTTTCCGGTCACTTCGCGCGTTATGCCATTTGCGCGTGCCACAAACCGGTAAAAATAAACGCCATTGGCAACCGCCTGGCCTTCTGCATCAGTGCCATCCCAGAGTATTTCATGATAATCGCTGCTGAGCGGATTGGGATCGTCCCCCATGAGTCGTCCATCTGTTTCGAGAATCTTTCGTCCGGCGGCGGTGTAAATTTTCAGGCTGATCATGTCCGCCGGTTGCGTCAGCACATAAGCAAAGACGGTATTTTTTGCAAATGGATTGGGATAATTTCCCAGCCAATTGATCGCAAATTCTCCGGCCACCTGAAAAGCCAGATCCAGGGGGTCGCTGCTGTTGCCATTGCAATCCGTCGCGGCGACCTGGAGGCGATGCTGTCCCGCCTGCAGCTGGGTTCTGAAATCGACCACCACTTGATTGCCATCGCTAATGGAATCCGGCAATGTCCAGACATCCCGGTCCAGTTCGCCGCCGTCCAGCAGCACCACGAGCGAACCTTCCGAAACGTCGATGCCATTGTCATCCTGTAAACGCACGGTGATGTGTGGTTCTCTGCTGACATACATGGAGGGTGTGTAGGGTTTACCGTCCAGCAGCACCTGAATTTGCGGTGCAACCGTATCCTGCGGCCAGAGCACCGTATAGCGGCCGTCCTGAGAAAGGGGCGACTGCAGTTTTTGTTCGAGATGTACGCTGTTCAAACGGCCCCATTTGCCGGTTATGGGGCTGCGGCGAAAAACAGCAGCCGCGGCCGCAGCGCCCGGCATGTCCGAAAAGGCGCTCAGGTCTTGCACCAAAAAGACGCCGTTGTGCAAGCCGTCCGCCTGTGAGAAGCGGATTTCATAGGCGGCACACCGGGCGGATGACAAAAAGCCGGGCTGCTCGACCGGGGCAGCCGCAGGCAGGACATTGCTGAACACGACCATATCTGCATTTTCCATACCCGGTGGCGCCACCAGCCAGGTGTGCGCGTCAATTTTCACGGAATCGCAGACGCCGGAAGGGCACAGGAAGCCCCCCTGCCGCCGCAAGGCGAAGGCATTGACAGTCACTGTGACAACCGTGCCAACCCGATCTGAGCCGGGTGTTTCCGCGATGAGCGTCAGCCTGGCCGGCCCTGGCGGCAGGATGAGCGGCAGCTCAGCGAGTGCCATCCCCAAGGGGGGTATCGTGACCGTGTCCGAGGCGACATCCTGCTGCCAGTCATTCACATCAGGATTCCAATAAAAAACCCGCAGCGTGACCGGTCCGGTACCGTCCCCCCAGTTGCGGATCGGCACTTGCAGCGCCGGGATGGTAACGCCCGCCCATGCCAAATCGCTGGACTGGATTTCCAGATTGATCTGCCCCGGTCTCTTGTAGCGCATATAAGCTGACGATTTTCGCGTCCCATCCATGGTTTCGGCCATAAACGCATAGACGCCGTTGGCCGCGGAGGCGAGAGGAGGCGATTGATACCAGCCTTGGAAAGTCGGTTGCATGACCAGGGTGTCCAGCCCGAACAAGCACCACACCTGCTTCACCGCCTCCCGGTTTGCCAGATGCAATTTTAAAAAAAGCGTGTCCGTGCCGGCGTAAACAACCCGGGTGGAATCGAAGAAGAGCGTGCCAAGGGAAAACCAGCTGGCGCCGTGGCATTGTGCAACCCCCAGAGCATCTTCCGCATAGAGCCGGACCGCCCCTTCTTCTCCGGAGAAGGAAGCGGGCAAGATGAATTGGTGGGTGCTGCGTCCATTGACGACCTCAAACGTGGCTGCATACCTTTCAAGACCTTCTGATTCGGCCACTTTTATCTCACCGGCGCCTTCAGAGAAGGGCCATTCAGCCTGGCAAATGACCGTATCCCCACGATTGAACAACCTCTGATTGAGAACCACTTTTGCCTCTTGCGAGGCAAGGCGGAGGCGCATGGCTGGATCGCCAAAGAGGTTATATTGATTCACTTCGGCAAGTGCGATGTTATTGCCGAACGATTGCACAAAATATTTAATTTTCCCGGCAAAAACAATCTCCCCCAGGGTTGCATCCACATGCTCGTAGAGATATTCCATGATGGCGGTTTGCAGATAGTCATCATTATCGCGCCAACCAAAGCCACTGGCGCCCAGAAACGCCATGCTGCCCCGTTCCGGAGTGGAAAGCATCTTTTCGGCCAGCGTGGACGCGGTGGGCTGCTCGAAAGCCCCGGTGTAGCAGGTCATGCTGAACACGACCGGATAGCGGTTGCGATTGGACATCTGTTCCACATCTTCGAGCCGCAGCAGACCATTATCGGACCAAATGGCGCCGCCGCCATGGCCGTGAAAGTTGACAACAGCGCATCCCTGGTCGAGGTGGTCGAGCAGCTCCGGCGTGTTGCCATAATAGGGATCATTGGGCATGGCCGCGTCACGGGTCGTGAAAAGCAGGGAGATATCATAGGCAGGCGGTGCATTTTTTGCCAGAGCCATGCCTTTATCGCGAAACACCCAGCCATTGCCTCCGATAAATAAAAGCCGGTTCCGCCAACTTCCCATGGATATGCCGTTTTCATGGGCCAAGATCTTGTCGACGATGATTTCCAGTTCATCTTCATTGGTGACCGGTAAACGGCCCAACCAGACGTCGGCGAGTTCATCACCGCCATCCAGCAAGGTGTACCAGTAATCGCACGAAGCAGCGCCATATTTAAGCGTCTGCCGCAAAAACACGGGCATGATATCCAGGGTATCCCCATTGACATCCTGGCGGCGATAGCTGCCATCCCCGATCAGAAGCACATGCCGCAAAGGCCAATTCTGATAAGCCCAGCTCAAAAAAGATTTGATCGCATAGGGGCTGCGAATGCCATGATTGAAATGATCCAGGATGTCTTCCAGGGTGATCACGGCGATGTGGTGTCCATGACTCTGCCGATATTGCATTAAAGCGGTCAAGGACGCGTTTCTTTGCCATTTCCGCGGCACGATGGCGACATAATCAACATTGCCATCGGCAGAGGGTATCCATTCGTTATTAACCGCTTCAATGCGCAGCGGCTTTTGCCTGGCAGATCCAGTCACAGCCACATAGGTTGTCTGCCGCGAAGGCACGGTATCGTTAAATTGCACCCGATAAGATGTAAAGCCCTCCACATCCGTGACGCGTTCGATCAACGCGCCCTCTATTTTGCTCGAGCCCAGTTTGAAAATTTCCACATCCGCGGAGGAAAAACCATCCACCGTGAACTGGTACACGCCCAGGTCATAATCCGGCGGCACTGAAAATTTCAGGATATTGTCCTGGGCGCGATAAAGGCGCGGATAGGTGATCTCAAACCAGTTCAGGGAGATATAATCGGTCTCGGAGGCGGCATATTCATTGACAATGGTCATGGTATTGCTGCCGGAGGTCAAATAGCTGGCCGTGAGGTTCATGTCGGACCGGCTGGACAGTTCGAGCAGGTCCTGGCGGAAAGAGTTGCCGCGCATGACGAAACGGTCGTTGAGAAAAAGGGCGGCCTGGTGCGCATCAAAATTATCCGGTGTCAAACCGGTCAGCATGGCATGCACTTGCAAGGGCAGCGCGGAGCGCACATCGGGATGGTACAATTTGAACGGATAGGATCGTTTGCTGCCGGAGGGGATGCCGGCATCATAGAGCCAATAATCGCGGAGCGAATCGATCTGGCTGATATCATAGTAATGTTGAAAACTGGCGTCCTGCTCGATATGAACGGTTTCATAAAAGGAGAAGGGACGCTGCACCGGATCGTTGACATTGGCCAGGCTTTCACTGGTCTCCTGGTTCATCCATTGCGTCAGGGGGGCATCCCAGGAGAGCCAGTACACCGCAACATTGCTGAAGGGATCCTGGTAGAGATCCGCGGATTTGTTCTGAAAGGTCTGACGCAGGGCTTCGCCCCAGAATTCAAAGTAATCCTGATCATGGAATTGTCCGTCGCGCCAGCCGGAGACGAACAGCGGCACGGTTTGCCCAACCCGGCTCAATTTCAGTTTTTTGATGTCGATATCGATTAAGGGTATGCCGGCGGCGCGCAGATCCGCGCCCGTGATGCGATAAAGGCCGTCCGTATTGACATGGATCTTGCAACGGCCGTCCGCCTTGAAACGCGTCGACGCCTTGCCGGCCGCGATGGATGCCGCATGCGCGGGCAGGGCGATGCCGGCGAGTGCGGATATGCGACGGCGTCCCAAACCTGCAAGGGGAGTCTGAGAAGAGATCTGCAGACGAAAGGGCGAAAAGTAGCTCAGTTCCTGTTTTTGGGCATCGTACTGATAAGGATAGAGGCGTAATCCCCACAGCGTTTCCCCGCCAGCCCGGCCCAGCGGAACGAGATCGGCCAGCACATCCGGCCCCGAGCGCGGTGGGTGCACTTTGGCGGGATGGTCGCTGTACTCGGGCAAAGAGGGTACATCTTCCGCACTATAAGGCGGCGGCATGGGAATGCGACGCGGAGAAGCAGAGGAAAGAACCGCTATTTGAGCGTCTGCGAACGGCCAGTCCAGCAGCACCATCTGAAAGGGCAGAGCGGGCAGGCTGGCATCCTGCAGAATGGGCCAATCCGGCATGTTGAATCTGCTGTACATGGATTGATTGCTGGAGAGCGAATCCCACGCGGGTTCCGGTGCAGTCACTTCAATCAAGAGCCGTTCCTGGCTTTTTTCTACAATACGATACCAGGTCTGACCGTGTATGACCGAACCGGAAAAAAATAAAACGACAGGCAAGAGGAAACGCCAGCGGCCCAATCGATGTGGTTTGAGAACAATCATAAACCTCAATAAAGCTGCCTTACCGGGATGCGGATGCCATTGCTCAGAAGAGCGTTTTATCAATTGTAATGGCAATATATTCAAATTGCAGAAGAATTGCAAATCTATTTAAGAACAGGTTCACTGTGTAAAAAAAGCTGCGGCATGTGACAAACCACACCGCAGCTTGATGATTGGGTCAAGTGATATTTATTTCATTAAAACCATTTTGATAGTTTTTTGCAAGCCAGCGGTGCTGAATCGCGCCAGGTAAACGCCGGAGGCCGCCATTTCGCCGCCATCCGAGCGGCCGTCCCATTGCAGTGCATGGGTACCGGCGGGCATGAACCCATTCATGATCTCCCGGACCTGCCGGCCCAGGGCATCGTAAATCACCACGCGCACCTGACCCGCATCAGGCGCGGCAAAAGTCAGTGTCGTCGCCGGATTGAACGGATTGGGATAATTCGCAAACACCGTGAACTGATCCGGCATCTGGCTCTGGTTCACCTCCACACCGGTCACGTCATCCAGAGACATTTTGTGAAGACGGAATTCAACCCCGGTCACCGCACTTCCTTCCGTCACATTCACCAAGCTGACGCCCTCGGGAATGACTTCTCCCATCGGCAGGGGCAGGAAAATGGGCAGAATCGAATTATCATAGCTGCTCGGCAGACCATAGGCCAACAGATTCACCAGAAAAGCCTGGAAATCGAGGGCCAGGGGTGCCGCAATCTGGTGGTGCCACTGATCCGCATACAGCCCGATCTCGAGATCAAACAGCGCGGTAAAACCGCCCAATTCTCCACCCAAAAGCCCGCCCAGCACATCAGATCCACCGCCTCCGACCATGTCCACAACGGAGAGAAGTTGATCCGATAATCCAAAAACCGAACTCAGGGCAAAGGTGCGCAGATAGTAGGAGCCCGGCCGCAGTCCCGGAATCGTAAAGCCGCCGCCCATATCCACCACGGTGCCTGAAACCATATCATAATTGGACATCGCCAGACCAACCGGGTGACCGGATGGCTCATAGGCGATCACCATGACCTGGGTGAGTCCTGCACCGGACTCATCATCGACGACCATACCGGAAATGGTGTTGAGGGCGGGATCAAGAAGAATATCGCAATCAGCCACCTCTCCGTATCCAACGGAAATGACTTGCGATGCCGGATCATCCCAGGTATTGCCGCCGCCAAAATAGGTGGCTGCCACCTGCGGCACACAGGGCAGGGCCAGCACCTTGTACTGACCGGGCAGGAGATGATCGACGCGATAGCCGCCGTTGAACTGGACATAGTCCATGCTGGCCAGCTTTCCCGTGGTAACTTCATAGACCAGAATGGGGAAATTATCCAGGACGTCTGTGCCGGCGCGCATGGAACCGCCCGGCATGGGCAGATCGATATACCCCTGAATCATGGCCGCTTTTTCGACGGAGATGTTGAGGTCGGTTACATTGACATCATTGACGGTCACCGTTTGGGCGGCATCGAAGGTGTAGGCGCCGTCGTAGAATTCGCTGAGATAATTGTTGGGGCCGCTCAAGGGCGCAACCGCCAATAATTTATAGCTGCCGGAAGGCAGCGGTCCGACGTTGAAGAAACCCAATGGATCGATCTGATCCTTCTTGCTGGTGAACATGCTGAAGGAGAGGAAGGGCATGGCGGAGGTGTCGTTGAGCGCAAAGAGCCGGTAAAAGGACGTACCCTGGCTCGTGATGCTGTCAAAAATCCTGCCGCTGATATATTTGGCTTTTTCCAGGACGATGTCGACATCAGGGCTCTCCTGCGGTGCAGTGACCAAAACGGGGGTGGCCGTGTCAATGCTGAAAAGGTTGGCATCGCCGCCGTACCATCGATCCACCACTTTGCCCGAATATTTTCCGGAAGTCAATTTCATCATGCCCAGATCGCTGTTGATGAGCGAGTCGGAGATGGTGCGGATCAAATAGTGGCCGCTGGGCATGCCTTCGATGCGATAGTGGCCCAGCGAATCCGAAGATCCGATGAATACGTGCAAATTCTCGAAGAACGGCTGCAGTTCGCCGCTCACCAGGCTTGCATCGACCGCCAGCACCCATACGCCGTCCAGTTTCTTGCCATCCTCCGCCAGGATATCTCCGCTGAGGACGCCGCCCTTTTCGAGCACAAAATCAATGCCATAGGTTACCTCGCCGGCATTCACAGTCACCGTTTTGGCGCCATCCGGCGTGTTGGCATTTTCCCAGTACTGCCCCATATAATTGGACAAGCCCAGCAGATTACCCAATTGATCATCGAGATAGACGTAGTATTCTCCCGGTTCCAGCTCCTGCTCGAGGGTGTAACTGCCGCCTATGCCCAAAGTCCAGTTCGCCAGCGTCGTATCCGACGCATGGAAGAAGAAAACCGTGGCAAAACTGGCAATGGGGGGCACGAACTGATCGCTATAGCGGTAGCTGCCGGAAATTCCGCCCAAAAAGGCTGTACTGGGATCGGTCTGCAGGAAATAATCGATCCCTGAAATCACCGTATCAAATTTCGTGATGGTCAGCGGTGTGGCCGCGGCCCACTCCATTTGTGCGTTGTACCACTGCGGCAGATATCCTTCCACCACAGCCGCCACTTTGACGTTGCCCATCAGGGGCACGACCAGGTCATAAAAACCATCAATGGTATAGTAAATGGTGCTGTATAGTTCTTTCCCGGCATCGGCGCCGGTCACGATAAAAGTGATATCCATGTCTTGCAACGGCGTATAACCATCTTCGCCGGTGATGAAACCGGTGATCACAGCACCGCGTTGCAGATCGAAATGAATATCTGTCGTGGTGGTATTTTCTGCAACCTGGACCTTCTCGGCCTGCCGCCAGGTCTGGGGGGAGTCCACCGGTGATATCAGGTTGTTATAGATTTCATCCACGTAGCGGTTGCTCAGCGTGAGAACGTAATATACGCCCACGGGCAGTTCTCTGATCTGATAAAAACCCTCGTGCGAGGCCACATTCTCGTCGTGACCCATATAATAGCCGTGCTGGTCAAAGGCGATGACCAGGATTTCATAACTGGGATCCGGTGCCGAGCCGTCGATGGTCACCGTGCCGGAGATATTGCCCGTGGGCAGGGAACTCGTGGAAAGGCTTTTTTGCAGAGATGAACCGCTGAGCGCCTGCGGATTCTGGCGGAAATATTTCATGAAAGAAGGAATCATGTTTTCCGGCCGGGCAACGGTTTGCATTTGCGCCTGCATGCGACGCTGCAAAACCGCTGCGTCAACCGCTTCGGTCAGCGCTTCATCAAATTGAGCTCCCCTGGAAGCCATGAGATCCCCGGCGCGCTGCAGCGTTTGCGGGGTGGTCATGGTTTCACCACGATACAGCATGGGTTTTTCGGCACTTATGGCAACCGTGGCGAAAAGGGCCAGCAGCAGCATGAGCACCGCAAAAAAATGGTAGCGAACGATCTTCTTCATCTTGTTTCCCTTTTGTTAGTACAACGGAACAATGAATACCAACACATGTGACTTTCACTATAACATTAAAACAAGTTACAGCATTTCAAATAATATACGCTTTAACTGCACAGATCAGCCATGTTCTGCATCACATTTTCACTTCACGTATTGCAGAGTGCCCCCAGCGGTGATCACAAAAGAATCCGTCTTGAGTTGCAGGGCGCGATCACCAAATCCCAGCAGATCGGCCAGAAAACCAAAGAAGCGGCCGCGCTTGAGACCGGCCTTGCTGTTGTCGCTGGTACGGCCCGACACCCAGGCGCGCAATTCTCCATAGGTCTCATCTGAGATGGGCTGAAACGTCGTGGTTATGGTGAGGAACAGCCTGGCATCCGGAGCGAGCTGGTCCGCATGGACAACGGCGGCTGCTTGCACAGAGGTGCAAATGCGGCGCAGCGTCTCGATTTGGCTCGTTAAACGGCTCTCCTCTTCGCTGATGATGGCAAATTTCTGACTCCAGTTATCGTGATATACCCGGAATATGAACGGACGTTGTCCCGCCACCTGACTTATAACGCCTTTAACCTGCCAAAGTTGCACCAAATGGCTGATTTCCGAGGTGAATCCCCGCTGCAGACCCTGTATGGCCTTGTCATCCAGCAAATCGTCGACATGGAAACTGAGCCGCAGTTCACCCCCCTGAACCCACAGAGAATCCAGTATAATTTGCCGTTTCGCTGCCACGGCGGGCATGCACAGCACGATCGTCCAAAGCAGGAGGAAGCGGAGCGGCGCGGCAAAACCAATGCCGTGTCGTGAAGCGCCGCGAGCGGTGAGATTGTGAATCTTATACTGTGGCAAGATTATCACTTGTGGCTTTTTTTATGGGTCGCCGGTCCATGAAAGAGCAGGGCAACCAGGGTGATCGTAACATCTACCGGGTCACCCGGCATGCCAGCCATTCATCGCCGTATCTGAACTCGCAGGCCTGGAAATGGCATTCCTCGAGTGCGGAGCGAATGATGGACTCTTCCTCTCTCAGGATGCCCGAAAGGATGATTTGTACAGGATAATCTAGCAACTTTTCCAACAAAGGCAACATTTTTAAAATTTCGCTGCGGTTGACGTTGGCAAGGACCCAATCAAACTTATCCCTGGCCGGGAGCAAGGTGTCCAGGGTTCCGGCAAAGATATCTATTTTATCACCAACGCCATTGATGGCCGCGTTGCGTTGTGCGGTCTCCGCGGCAACCGGATCCACATCAAAAGCGATGACAGAAGCGGCGCCCAGCTTGACCGCGGCCATGGCGAGAATGCCGGTGCCCGTACCGATGTCCAGCACGTTGGCGCCGGGTTTGAGATAAGTGTCCATGAATTCCAGGCACAGACGGGTCGTTGCATGAGTGCCGGTGCCGAATGCCATCTCGGGATCGATTTCAATCAGGCACGCATAGGCCCGCTGCGGCTGAGCCTCCCAGCTCGGCTTGATGAAAATGCGGTCGCTGATGGCAAACCCCGTGTAACTTTTTTTCCATTCCGCATTCCAGTCGCGGTTGGGCGCCACTTCGTAACTCACCCTGTCCGGCGTGGTATCATGGCCCAGCTCCTGCAAAGCCTCGAGGTATTTTTTAACTTCCTGCACCACCTGAAGCGGTTCCCCGTCAAAAAAAGCCTCGAGCCCGGACGGCAGTTCAATGACGCCGGCGGCCCCGCGGTCAAAGAGAAAACTGCTCACCGCTTCCTGAATATCTCCCGAGCAGGGAATGGTGATCTTGAGATAGACGCCAAGGGATCGCATCGGTTGGTATCCTTTCGTGAGCAGGTTAGAAATTATGATTCGGGCAAGGGAAGAGCCAGATTTACGGGCGGTAGAGCACTTCCAGCACGGTGCGGCCCACTTTTTCCAGGCTGGCAGCGCTGCATTTGTCGGGCGTGTCGGATACGGTGTGCCAGTATTTATAATCGAAATCTATGATATCGATGCAGGGGATGCCGCGTTCGAGAAGCGGGATGTGATCATCAAAAACCGCATATCCCTGTTGCGGGATGAATTCGCTGATGCCCAATTTTTGCGCGGCCGCCCATACTTTATCAACGACAGGTCGCGCCATCTGCAGCGAATAGGCCTCCTGGTAAATGGCCAGGTCTTTATCTCCGACCAGATCCAGCAATATCCCGTAGCGGGGATTAAAAGTCGGCACCACATGGCGCGCGAAAAACTGCGATCCTTTGGCAAAGCTGCGATTATCCTGGTGATTGCCCTGATCCTCCGCATCGAACAAGACGATATCGACGCCCTGGCGCGGCGGCTGCGCCTTGAGCAGCCGGGCGATTTCCAGCAGTACCGCCACCCCGGAGGCGCCATCGTTGGCGCCGAGCACAGGCTTGTTGCGGTTGTTGACATCCGGATCCTCATCCGCAATATGGCGGCAATCCCAATGGGCGCACAGCAAAACGCGGTCGCCCTTGGCGGACTGGAAATTGGCGATGATGTTGCTGGCCCTGGCGGATTGAACCGGCGTGCCAAATGTGTGTAGAAAATCCTGGGTGGAGACTTGATCCGCATAGCCGCGCAGAGCGGTGACCAGGTAATCCCGGCATTTCTGATGCGCAAGCGTGCCGGGCACGCGCGGCCCGAAATCGCACTGCTTTTTCAGGATGGCATAGGCTTTTTCGCCATCGAACAGCGGCGGATCCTGGGCGCAGCCGCTCCCGGCCAGTGCCATAAAAACAGCCGCACTGATGATCATTAATATTTTCATAGGCTCCCTCCCCCCCCAAAGAATGCGCAGTTGGCATCTGACCTCTCACCCCGCTTATCTGCCGCGGATGGAGATGTTGGCATTCAGCCCGAACTCATAATAGGACGAATTGCCGATGATACGGTTGGTGTTTTTCCCGACTTCCAAAAAAGCGCCGCCGTTGACGCGATCGCTGAAGCTGTACTGCAAATCCGGTTTGAAGGACCAGTTGGTGGTTTCCGCGGTCGGTTCCCACTTGTCACCCCCGCGGCTCTTCCAGGTCGTATTGCTGCGTGAACTGAGCGTAACCTGCAAATTGACCGTATTTTTCAGGCGCATGTTTTTAAAGGGCCACACCGGTATGGGTATGCGGAAATCGCTCTGCTTGCGGTATTGCCCCGACACCTGCAGATCCGAGTTGGCGGTTTTCGTGCCGCCCAATCCGGAGCTTTTGGCGTAAGAGGTGGTTTCGCCCTTGGTATAGCGCACCGACATGGTCATCCCGTTTTTAAAATTGAGACTCATGCCCAAAAGCGGGCTGAATTTGGAGGTACGGTCATCCTTGGTGATGCTTTTTAAACGATTCTTTTCGTCAAAAGTTTGATCGAACGTGCCGGAATAACCGTGATCCAGACTCAAGGACTGCAGATAATTTTTGATGAGCGGCAGTCTCTCCAGGCCCGAGACGCGGAAGGTCCACTGCGGGAACGGCATATCGATATCCCCATAAACCAGCCGGCTGTGCGACATCTGACCGGTCACGGTCGTACTCGCGTTTCTGGAGTAGGAATAGTCATAATTCAGACTGACTTTGATGTTGCGGCTGATGCTGAACCCGGAAGAAACATGGACCGTGTTGCCCTCGGTGCTCGTCGGCCGGTTGAGAGTGCCGCTGGTCCCGGAGCCCGTTGTCGCGCTCTCCATGGGCACGCCGACGGTATCGCTCAGGCCGAGCATATACTTCATGGTGGGCATGCCCGTGACGCCATAAACCGTATTGTTGTTGCGTTGGTTGAAGGTGATGGAGAAGGGCTCAAAAAAGCCGAAAAATTTGCCAAAAACCGTCATCACCGAGAATCCGGATCCCTCTTTTTTCTTCTCAGGTTCCGCCTTTTCATCCTCGGGCTTGCTGACCGGCGGCCGTTTGGGCGGGGCTTGCGCCGGCCGTTGGCCGGGACGGCTGCCGCCGCCACTGCCGCTGCGGTAAATCGAGTTCCAGAAATTGGCGAGGTCCAGAGAGCCGTTGATGCCGAATGTCTTGCCCAACTGGGCGCTGCGCGCCTGATCCTTCTGCTGGCGATTGAAGCGGTAGCCAAAGGTTGTGCTGTAACTGAAACTATGCGTCAACCAGTTGAATATTTTCGGATTATAGGAAATCTTGAAATTTTGCGTCATGTCCGTCAGATAGCCCAATTGGCCGTTGCTGAGCATCATGCGCAAAGTGTCACGGGCAATATCCTGCAGATCATTGGTGAAATTACGGCTTATATCAAACTGCAACGATTCGAATATCTTGGCCGCACCACCGACACTGGATGTTATGCTGAACACCTCATTGCGCTGCACCAGATCCGTGCGGCTGACGCTGACGCTGCGCGCGCGGCTGCCACGGACGTTGGCATTGAAACTGGTCGGCGAATAATAGAGCCGCATATCCGTGAGTTTGGTCAACCACCGCGATTCCCCCAGCCATTTGAACGGCCGGAAATAGTTGTTGGGACTGAACTGCACATCCCAGCGCGCCTCGCTGTTCTGCGCCCGCGATTTGGTCTGGCTATAAGTGGGATTGGAGCCGCTTTCGCGGCTCTCCCCGTAATTGAAACTCAAACGGTTGAGGACGTTCTTGATGAAAAAATTCTGCGATCGCGAATTCATCCCCAGACTGAAGGTAAAGCCCTTTTGCTCGCTCTTGGTGCGAACGGTCTCCAGCACCTCTTCGGGCAAGTCCTCGGTGACCTCCACATCGGTGTTGGGCTTGTACTTGGGCAAGGATTGAGCACTGCGATAATTCATGGACACCGGAATGCTCAAGCCCCATTTTGAAGGGAGAAATTTGTGCAGCTGCAAGGTGCCTGACGCGGAATAATTGGTGGAATTATTCTGCGAGCCATATCGTTCCGTGACATTATGAAAATCCGAATCCATTTTTTCTATTTGGGCATTGGCGGAAAACAACCCCGCCCAGTTGAACTCCGCACGGGCACGGAACGCCATGCCTTTGTCTTTTTTCACATTCGAAAGACGCAAATCATTCATCCACACTTCACCGGTGAAGCTGTGTGTCGAATCCAGATTGGCCACACCGGCGATCAACAAACGCACGTTGGTCAGAGAGGGATTCCCCTTGATGAAGCAGGTTTTACCGCTGGACAACACCTTGGTGTACCCTTTGCGGTATCCGCTGCTGTCATAATTGGCCGGGATCAACTTGATGGCGGCAAGCTCCTGCAGATCAATCTCGATGTTGTTGCGCAAGTCCCAGCCTTCGTATACCGGTTCACGAATCTCATAATAATCATTTTCACTGGCACCGAAACGGATAAAAAACTCGACGCGGGATGAATCATGAGAAATATGCAACCCCCTGGGATCACGGCCGTAAATATACATTTTTAACGTGTTGTAGTGGAGATAATCCTGGGCTTCAAATAACGACTTTTGAATCGCACAGTTATTCTGCGGATTCATGTCCGTCACGTTCATGACCAGGGACTGTTCGCGTGCGGTGACCTGCGTGACGCGATCGACTTCACCTGATACGCCCGGGGGTGGGATGTAATCCGGGTTATCATGGGTGTTCATCACCGAGATGGAAATGACGGAATCCTTGCCCGCGGTATAGGTTTCCGGCGCCTCGGGTGTGGCGACGCCCATTTCCTTCCATTCGCTGCCCACCAGGTTGATTTCAGCGATGCGGATATATTTCAAACCCGGCTGGGTAAAGCCGTCTATCCACAGGCGGACGTACTGAACGTTGGTAATGTCGGCATCCCCGTATTTTATGCGCCGCGGCGCCTCCGCGTTCAAGGGGATGCGATAAAGCCGCCAGCCGTAATCTTTGTAATCATCGTTCACATCAATGGATTTTCCGGCAATCAGGACCGTATCCGGATGATTGCGCGAGAGCGAGAAAGAATAGGAAAAATACGCATTCGCTTCATCCAGCAGGTTGTTGCCGTTCATGTCCTCTGAATCGGGAACACGGCCACCCATGTCGTTTTCATTGCCTTCGGTTCCGTTGATGCGCTCGTGATTGGCGCTCCCCGAACTATACGACCAGTCATCATTGCTGTAGGGTTCACCCCAGTCTCTGATTTTATTCTCGTTGAGATCCCAAAAATCGCCCGCCGCCGCCGTGGCCCGCGGATCGTTGTTGGCCATGCCATCGACACCGACATCCTCGCCCTCGTCGAGCAAATTATTGCGCAGACCATTGCTGAAAAGATCCTCGGTGTCGAACCGGCCATTGGGTATATAGTCCTCCGTGATCTGACCGAGGTCAATGTGCATGGTGCCTTCGTTGATATTTGCCGTATTAACCCAAATTTCCAGAAACTTGGATTCGGACTGATCCTGGTATCCGGAGGAGAGATATTTTTGCAAGCCACCCCAGGATTCTATGATGGCCTGTGCACTGTCCGCCTGATTGGCAAGCGTATCGACCGGCGTGAATTCGATATCCAGCACATCAACTGAATTCTGCGTGCCCATGGTGCCCTGGGTATCGCGATTGGGCCAGATCTCCTTGATGGAAACCTGGGTATAGGGCTGATAGTATACCATCTTGCCGCGTTTGGCGGCGACCGGTTCGCCGACCGCGCTCGTGTCGGTCACGCTGAGCGGCTGCGCAGCCGGGCGCCAGCTTTTACGCTGCACGCCGAGCGGGGTTGTCCGTTTGGCAGCTTCAAAATCATCGATATAGGCGACACCATCATTGTCGCCCGTGGCCTCGTTGTTACGCGTATTGGGATTGGGAATGATCTGCGCCACCTCGCCCTCAAAACGCAAAGTGGTCTCATCGCGGGAATCGACAAATGGCAGCAGATTGGCAAAACGGGTCAGGAAAAAGGGCTTGAACGCCATGGCCGAGTTGACATCCCAGATCAGATTCCGCATCGGCCCCTTGCCGACGCGCACCTTCTGATCCAGCGTGCTCTCGTTCAAATAGATGAAGGTGGCGCCGATGAAACTTTCATCCCAGAGCGCATAATCAGCGCGCATACCCATGATGGTTTTTTTGTCGATCTGAAACGCCTGATTGGCTTCATAGGTGATTTCCAGATTGGCTGAGGGCTGCAACGCTTCCTGATTTTTTATGCTGATGTTGCCGGAGAAGTACTCGATCATGTAATCCGTGCCGCGCTGCAGCTTGCGGCCGTTCAGCGTCACCTCTTCCGATCCTTCGATGACGTTCATCACGCCCAAAGAAATTTCGGACTTGCGGATTTTTGAATTGACCTGAATGACGAACTTGGATTCCTTCGCCCACAAGGTCTCGGTCGTGGTATCATAGATGGCGGACACCCTTTTGTCCTCGGGCAGCAGCGCCTTGAATTCGGCTTCATCCGGATCGAACGGGCGCAGTGAAGGAAGCCACAACTCGCCCTGCTTCAAACGCAGGATGTTATCATTGCGGTCGATGATGTTATCCGGCGGACTTCCGGCGGTGCGGCCGACGCGGTCCAGGCCAAAAACCTGCAAATAACTGATGGTTTTGCCGTCGATCTTGATGGTCTCTTCCGGAATACCCGCCGAGGGTTTATAGAGGATCTTTAATTCAAAATTGGCTTCGGAAGCGGAGCCGATGTTATAGACGTTGCGCCACGCCAGTTTCCAGGTCTTGTTGGTCGGCCGCGGATTGGCGGGACGGATCAGCTTCAGTTGCAGAACCCTGTCCCTGGTGGGGTCAAAGTTGATGTTTCCACGAATGCGGCCGCTGGTATCCTGAAAGGCGACGGCCAGCACTTCATCGGGTTGCAGCATTTCGTTCAAACGAATATACCCCAACACGGGATCCACATAGTAGCTGGTTTTTTCCATGCGCAGGAAAGGACCGCGATAGGTGTTGATCTGATCCTGAACCGTGGTGTCACCCTCGACGATGACCAGTTTATTGGAATCGGCGTCGGCCGGCACCCAGGCCCACCCATGCACGTAGGATTCGGCATTGCGGTTGACATATTGCGGCTTGGATTTATATAATTCGATGCGCGAAACGACCCTATCCTCATTATAGAGAAATGCGCCATTTGCATCTCGATAGGGAAACTGGCGGCGGTAAACTTCATCGAGAAAAAAGTAGGTGTTTTTCACATAGCTGTAATCTTTGATCTCGTTGATGTCATCGACGGCGCCGCCCTTGAAATCCAGTTTTTTCTTCTGGCCTTTTTCCTGGCTGGCGATGGTGGTCAGGGAGAGATCGCCCAAACGCATGACGCTCTTGATGCCAAAGAGGCCGGAACTCTTGCCGCCATAGGTCACATAGTTGGTCCTGGGCAGGTCCAGGGCAATGTTGCCGGCTTCGATGGATTCGATGATCTCATCCTCGTAGCCCTTGTATTTGAGCTGCAGATTGTTCTCGAAATCGAACATGCGCTCCGAGTCCTGATCAACACCAATGGTGACCTTGTCGCCGATGTGCCCCGAGACGCGAAAGCGCTGCGTCTGCTCCATCTTGAAATTGGTGTCGTTCCCCTGGTTCATGGTGGACTTGACTTCGCTGCGTTTTTCATGGCGCAGCCCGCCCTTGATGTTAATGTCGCCGGTGACGTCGAGTCCGACCGTACCGCTGCCAAAGATCTTTTGAAAGGTTTTGCTCTTGATTTCAACCGGTATATCGATACGCAGGGCGCCGCCGCCCGCTCCATAGGCGGAACGTTCACCCAATTTGGCCAGCGTATTGCGCTGCCACATGGTCTGCATACTGTAGGATTGACGCCGCCGCGAATATTCATCCAGAGGCAGGTAGGTGGGCAGATTGACAGGAATTTTGCCGATATTCTCGGAAAAATTGATATTCTCTCCGCTGCTGTCGACCTTGACTTCGCGGCGGATATCGGTGACACTGCGTTTCAGCAGAGGAGATAGTGCGCCCTGGAGGTGCAGACCTTTGAACGTCTGTTCCTCAACGATGGGCACCAACGGCGTCGCCAGCACAGGCGGACGTACGCCGATATAGGATTTGGGCGCAGTCTCATCCGCCCAAACTTGTCCCATCAGGCAAAGTAAAATGACCATCGAAAGCACCACCGCAGGCGGCAGGGTGACCATCGATCTCTGCAAGCGAATTTTGGCCATGCAAGTGCAAGAAAAAAGTAGTCGTTACCGTTATCGGCCGTTCATGTGAGCTAGATCAGTAGCGAAGGGGCTATAGAGGATCTCCATAAGTGATTGTTTTTAAAATACATCTCTGGCTGACAGAGATGTGCCTGCGGTGTTTGCGAAATTAAATGTACAAATATTGATCATGAATATCAATAAAAAATACCAGTTGAATCGCAAAAAGTTCCGGAAAATTGTAGCTTTCGTTATTTTTTTTTAATACTTTATATCATGAAGCTCTGGCCTCATCCATAAAAACAATGCAAATTATATACCATTCTTTTCAAAACGGTTTGTAATGATGTGGGTTCTTTGGCGTTACATCCTGAAAGAACATATCGGCCCTTTTATCTTCGCCAACTGCGTCATCACCCTGGTGTTCATCCTCAATCTGGTCTTCCGGGAACTGCCGCGTATTCTCAGCCGGGGGCTCGAGTTCGGTCTGGTGCTTGAATTCTTTTTTCTCAACCTGGCCTGGATCGTCGCCCTGGCTGTGCCCATGGCTGTGCTGGTGGCAACCTTGATGGCGTTTGGACGGCTGTCCGGCGATAATGAAATAGTGGCCATGAAAGCCAGCGGCATCAGCATCCTGCGCATCATGACGCCGGTTTTGGCCATGGCCGCCGTTCTCTGCGTCTTTCTCATCTGGTTCAACAACCAGGTCCTGCCGGAATTCAATCATCGTGCCCGCTTGCTGGCTTCGGATATCGCCCGCAAGCGCCCGACTCTCGCCCTGGAAGCGGGCGTCCTTTACCGGGATTTGCCCAATTACACGCTGCTGGTGCAGCGCATCGTGGAGACGCCCGACACCGCGTATGTGGATTCGGTTTACATCGATGACAATTCCGATCCCAACGCCAGCAAATTCATCACCGCGGATTACGGCAAGATTTACCTCAACAAACGCAATGGCCAGCTCACCCTGATCCTCTATGACGGCTGGATGAACGAACTGGATCTGGAAAAAAAAGAGCACTACCGTCAGTTGCGCTTTCCCAAGCAGATCATTTCCATCCTGGTGCCCGACATGGTGATGGAGCGCAGCAATTCGGAATATCGCGGCGACCGGGAAAAGAGTTCCCAGATGATGCGCGGCGAGATCAGGGACAACAGAAAAGAGATCGCCACGGCCCATGGCCGCATGACCGACAAGATCGCACAGGCCTTTGCGCGCTATCTGCCACCGTCGCCCGGAGACCCGCAAAAAATCAAGGCGGTCAAATCCCTGCCCATACGACTTTCGTCCACGTTGAACGAATTGCAGCAGCTCAAGCAGGAGCTGTCATCCGAAATAAATTTTATGGAAGGCATGGAGCGCAAAAATTACGAACTCCTGGTGGAA
Organism: Candidatus Zhuqueibacterota bacterium; assembly: GCA_963169875.1. Classification (GTDB taxonomy): domain Bacteria; phylum Zhuqueibacterota; class Zhuqueibacteria; order Residuimicrobiales; family Residuimicrobiaceae; genus UBA2214. The sequence goes on along the minus strand of CAUJEL010000178.1, from coordinate 12,157 downwards.
GTGCACAAAAAATATTCCATCCCCTTCGCCTGTCTCATTTTTGTGCTCATCGGCGCGCCGCTGGGCATGATGGCGCGCAAAGGGTCCATGGCCATGGCCGCCGGCATCAGTTTCGGATTTTTCCTGCTCTACTGGGCCACGCTCATCGGGGGTGAAGAATTGGCCGACAATCGCCTCATCTCTCCCTTCATGGCCATGTGGCTCGCCAATCTGATCGTCGGCATCGGCGGCATCTACCTGGTTTTCCACGCCATTCATGAAGGCGCCCTATTGAATAATCTGAACTTCAAGGTGCTCTGGAACAGACTTTGGCATCGCCCGGCTGATTCCGATTCAGGGGCAGGACCTAGCGACAGGAAAGACATTGAAAATTCTTGACACCTATCTATTGAGAAAATTCCTCGGCGTACTGTTCTTTTCCCTGTTCGCCTTCATCTGCATCTTTGTCATTGTCGACGGTGTCGAAAAGCTGGACATTTACATCAGCCAAAAAACGCCCAAGCTGATCATCGCCCAGCTCTATCTCTATTACATGCCCTACATCATCACCCTGACCTTGCCGATCGCGCTTCTGCTCGCCAGCTTGTTCAGCATCGGCAACATGGCCAAGCAAAATGAGTTGATCGCCATGATCTCATCCGGCCGCTCGCTCTACCGCATTCTCGCGCCCGTCTTCATCGTCGCCTTTCTCATCAGCCTGGGGGCGCTGTGGTTTGGCGAGACCGTGGTGCCGCGCGCCAGCGCCGCGCGCGCCCACCTCGTCGATGAATATCTGGAAAAACAGCGGCAGGCCTGGCGCAAACGGGTGAACAATGTCTATGCGCGCGATGATCAGGATCGCCGCATCAGCATGCGCTGGTTCGACACCGTGCAAAACACCGGCCACCGCGTCAATATCCGCAAATTCAAAGGCCTGGAAACCCAGATACACATCTACGCCGCGCGCATGTCCTGGGAGGACAGCACCTGGATTCTCTACGACGGGGTCGAACGCTCTTTCATGGAGGGGGTGGAAATCGTCAATACATTCAGCCGGCTCGAACTGCTGGACGAAAACCTCAAACCCGATGAATTTGCCAAAGTGTTGAAAAAACCGGAAGAAATGTCCTATGGGGAGCTGAAAACCTTCATCGCCGAAGTCGAACGCAACGGCGGCGATCCAAATCACTGGCTGGTGGATCTCTATCTGAAAATCGCCATACCGTTTGCCAATTTTATCATCGTCCTCTTCGGCGCGCCGCTCTCCTCGCCCAAACGGCGCAGCGGCACAGCCACGGGATTTGGCATCAGTCTGGCCATCGCCTTTTTCTACTTTGGCATCGTCAAAACAGCCCAATCCATGGGACAAAACGGCCTGCTCCCCCCCCTGTTCGCCGCCTGGTCCGCCAATGTGCTCTTTTTTCTCGGCGGCATCTGGGTTCTGCTCAAGGCGCAGAAATAATACCCTTCCCCGTAAACCACTCCGGCACCTCCTTCACATCCAGAAACGCCACGCCGGCGGGCGCCTCCTGGTCATGCTCCGGATCGGCGAAGGTGTAAACCCGTTTTTGCCACTTTAACGCCATCTGACAGAGATAGGCCGACATGCTCCCCGGCGCGGCATAAGCCACCACGACAATTTCCGCAAGTGCTGCCATGCAAAGATTGCGCACCAGGGCGTCCTCCCGCGTGGGACGGCGGCCCGCGAAGCCAAAATTTAGCAGCAGCAGACGTCTTTGCCCCAGCAGGGAACGCTCCTCGGACGAGAGGCGCCTCTTGTCCAGACTGCGCGCCGGACAGCTGATCAAGGGCGTGGCGCTGCGCTGCAGCAGGGTGAACCACTCTTTTTCCACCGGAGAATGGAATCCGCTCATGACCGCGATCAGGTTTTGCCGCAGAACATTGGCCAGATCAAAAGCTTTGCTGAGGGCGGAACCCGGACAGTGCACCGAACAGAACAAAGCCAGTTTGGGGACGTGAAAAAGCGCTTCATGTCCGGACCATTGCAGATGAGCGGGCGCCATATGGCCCATAAGCGTCCGCAAAGCGGCGGGATACGCTGCATCGTCCAGCGTTATTTGTGAGATAGGTTGCATCGAGCACTCCTTATTTCGATCCATGATCAAGTGATCGTAATATGAGCGCCCCGGCCCAGTCCATTAAATATACAATGTTTTTTGGCCGGGGGCAACTTTTTTTCACAGACACGTGCGACGATCAATGTCCAACCCGTTTCATTCATGAACCGCCGAGCTGATTTTTGGGGGGATCATCATATAAATCATAACTTGAATTTCAGCACCGTCGTAAAAATACCATCAATTCTGTTTTTTGCTTTTCTTCTCTTTGCGCTTTTCTGCGCGCTCGGCGGTGGATAATATCGAATAATGGCCGGGAGGATAATTTACCTCCATCGGCAATTGATCGATAATAAGGCGGTTTGAGCGGGAAAAGGCATAGTCATCGAGTTCATCGATGGAAACCCAACGCCAATCGCTGTGCTCGATCAGATGCGGCGTCCCCTGGAGATGCCGGCACTGGTAAACATGCAGGGTGATGGAAAAATGGGTGTAGGCATGATCGACGTGGCCGAAGAAGGAACCTACCTCAATTTTGATGCCCAGTTTTTCAGCGGCTTCGCGCGCCACAGTCTCATCGAGCCCCTCTCCCGCTTCCTGCTTGCCACCGGGGAGCTCCCACAGACCGCCAAGCAAACCCGACTCCGGGCGGCGCACGATGAGCAACTTCTCTTTTTTCCAGATGAGCCCGGCGGCGATTTGATAATGGGGTCTGAATTTTTTGGCGGATTTAACCGGGAATTTTTCCGGCATGCCCTGCGCCAGCGCCTGGCAGCACGCGGCCAGCGGACACGCACGACAGAGTGGATTTTGCGGCGTGCAGATGAGCGCTCCCAGTTCCATCATCGCCTCGTTGAATACGCCGGGCGCCGCCGGGTCCAGCAGCGACTGCGCCCGTTCCTGAATCTCCTTTTTGCCGGAGGTGGTTTTGGCATCGCCGGGCCAGGCATGGAGCCGGCTGAGGACGCGGATGACATTGCCGTCGACCACGGCGAGGGGCTGGTTGAAGGCGATGCTGAGAATGGCGGCCGCGGTATAGGGCCCGATGCCCGCCAGGGCTCTCACCGATTCGGGATCCGCGGGAAAGTGACCGCCATGGCGCTCCATAATCTGTCCCGCCGCGCGGTGGAGATTGCGGGCGCGGGCATAGTAGCCCATGCCCTCCCAGGCTTTGAGCACCGCATCCAGAGGCGCCGCGGCAAGGGCCGCCACTGTGGGAAAGCGCTTCATGAAGCGCTGATAATAGGGCAAGGCCTGCTGCACCTGGGTCTGCTGCAGCATGATCTCGGAAATCCACACCGCATAGACCTCGCGGTCGCGCCGCCATGGCAGATCGCGGGCATTCGCTGCGAACCAGCGCAGCAGCAGCCTACGGCAGCGTATCACTGTTTTTGCGTCATGCCCATTTTCGATGTTCACCGCTTCTGTCATGGCTTCTGTGTCGTGCCTCCCTTGTGATGCCGCCCTTGTCGTGCCGCCCTTGTCATGCCTTCCTTGTCGTGCCTCCCACGTCATGCTGCAAGCATCTTGTAGGTCCCGCGACAAGAGTCTGCGACACCGGCGGATTGTCCCGCGGCAAAATCACCGGCGCCTCAGGGAATCTGATTGTACCACATAACCTCCGGCAACGGCCGTCTCTTTTTCTCAGGGACGCGATCGCCGTCCGCATAACCAACGGCGAACAGCGCCACAGGCCGCAACCGCCGCGGCGAACCGAGGGCCTTGCGCACGCCGCGGGGACTGAACCAGCCAATCCAGCAGGTGCCCAGCCCCAACTCCGCCGCCTGCAGACAGAAATGCTCGCCGGCAATGCCGGTGTCGATGAGATAATAATCGATGCCGGTGACGCGCTTGCCCAGCCGGTTGGCCAGCACATCCAACTCTGCAAAAAGGACGACGAGTACGGGCGCCCTGGCCGCCCACTGCGTGAAACGGTAGACGCCGGAAAAAGCGGAGGCGCATAACTTGTCTTTCAACGCCGGATCATCGACGATGAGAAAACGCCACGGCTGCACATTCTCCGCCGAAGGCGCCAGCCGCGCCGCTTCCACACAGGCTTCCAGCGCTTCTCTGGGGATGGCATCGGGCCGGAACCTGCGCACGCTGCGCCGATTTTTCACCAATTTTATGAACACGGACTCTAAAGTTCTGACATCATCCATGAGAAATTCTCCTGAAAGCGGGCCGGCTTGTGCAATTCATAAACCGCCGGGCGCACATGGTCCCGCTTGCTTGTTTTTGTGAGGGTAACAGAACAAGTTTTTATTTCAATTGCCTCGTAATGCAAAAAGTGACTATCGATGCCATTTTGTGTTTTTCTGTTCCTGGCGTTTCTCTGCGTTCTCAGCAGTGAATAATTCAGGCTAAATCAGCCAGTGCAGATATTTTTTTCTTGTAAATAAGCGTAAGAAATGATAAATTATCACCTGTATTTGATATATGCACCCATAGCTCAACTGGCAGAGCAACTGACTCTTAATCAGTAGGTTCAAGGTTCGATTCCTTGTGGGTGCACTCAGAAAAGGGTATTCTCGCGAGTACCCTTTTTTTATGTGGTCAGGCCATTAGCGCGCACGGTACTGGTTGGTGATGGGCATGCGCCGGTCCTTGCCGAACGCCCGCGGCGTGATCTTGATGCCGGGCGCGGCCTGACGGCGCTTGTATTCTGACAAATCCACCAGCCGCGCCACCTTGCGCACCAACTCGGCATCAAAACCGTGCGCGGCGATTTCAGCGACGCCCATCTCGTTTTCGACATATAACTCGAGAATGGCATCCAGCACGTCATACGGCGGCAGGCTGTCCTGGTCGGTCTGATTGGGCCGCAGTTCCGCCGAGGGCGCTTTCTCGATGATGGTTCGCGGGATCAGATCATATCCCGCTTTTTTATTGCGGTATTCACACAAATCATACACCGTGGTCTTGAAGACATCCTTGAGCGGGGCGAAGCCGCCGGCCATGTCGCCGTAAATGGTGCAGTAGCCCACGCTCACTTCGCTCTTGTTGCCGGTGACCAGCACCATCCAGCCGAACTTGTTGGACAGGGCCATGAGCAGGTTGCCGCGGATGCGCGCCTGGAGGTTTTCCTCGGTGATGTCGCGCGCCAACCCGTGAAAGGTTTGCGCCAGAGTCTTTTCGTAGGCGTCAAGCGCTGCGTGAATCGGATATTCATAGAGTTCGATGCCGAGGTTCTGCGCCAGCAGCCGCGCATCGCTGACACTGCCGACGGATGAAAAGGGCGAGGGCATGGCCACGCTTTTCACCTGATCAGCGCCCAGGGCATCCACCGCCAGCACCGCCACCAGCGCGGAATCGATGCCGCCGCTCAAGCCCAGGACGACCTTTTCGAACCCGTTTTTCGCCACATAATCCTTGAGCCCCAACAGCAGGGCCTGATAGATCTCTGCGCTGTTGTGCAGAATCGGCGCGGTGGTGCGGGTATTGAAGGCGCTTTCTTCTTTGTCTGTAAAAGTATACTGAACCGGAACCTGCAAAACGGACTGCAGAGGCGCCGCAGCCATGGCGCCCAACGCCGCGCGTTGCGGCCGCACCCCGGCGATCTCCGCCAGCGGCCAATCGACCAGGATCATGTCTTCGGCAAAGGCATCGCCGGCCGCCAGCAGGCGGCCGTCGGCGGAAATGACCAGGCTCTGACCATCGAACACCAGTTCATCCTGGCCGCCGATGAGATTGACATAGGCCACGGCGCTGTGGGTGCGCCGTGCGCGCTCCTGCATGAGCTGCAGCCGGCCATCGCTTTTGCCGGTATGGTAAGGTGAAGCGGAAATATTGAGCAAAACGTCCGCGTTGCCGTTGAGCGCTTCGGCATCGACCACGCTGCCGGGAATCCAGATGTCTTCGCAGATGCTCAGGCCGATGCGCAACGCTCCCAGATCGAGCACCAGGGGCTGGTCACCCGCTATAAAGTAACGCTCTTCATCGAACACGCTGTAATTGGGCAGATGCACCTTGCGATAGGAGGCGATGCGCGCGCCCTGATACAGGACGGTGGCGGTGTTATAGAGGCTGCCTTGAACCTCTTCGATGCAGCCCAGGACACAAAAGAGATCCCCGGTTTGATCCGCAATCTGGCGTACGGCGTCGCCCTGGTCGTGGATGAACTGCCGGCGCAGCAGCAGGTCTTCCGGCGGATAGCCGGTGATGCACAGCTCCGGAAAAGCCACCAGATCGCAGCGCTGCTCACGGGCCCGGGTGATATAATCAATAATTTTCTGCTGGTTGCCGCTCAGATCGCCGACCGTCGGGTTGATCTGAGCCAGAGCCATGCGAAAAACAGTCTGTTTCATACGATTCCTTTGCTCACCTTCATGGCTGTATCCGCCCGCAAAACGCGGTGTGTAGCCGTATATTAAAGGGCAACGTCTCGCAGCCGCAAGATCGCCATAAAATACAAATTGACTTTTAACAGGTTGCTTTGTACATTTTAAATTAATAAAATTTTATCTAATCAGCAACCACGATTCTTCAATCATTTTCAGGTGTGAGCATGAAACGATACCTCGTCACCGGCGGCGCCGGATTCATCGGCAGCAATTTCGTCCACTATCTCCTCGACAAATATGGTCAGGACATTGAAATCATCAACATTGATAAACTCACCTATGCCGGCAATCTCGACAATCTCAGGGATGTGCCCGCGTCCGCCCATCATCGCTTTGTCCACGGCGACATCTGCGATGCCGCTCTGGTGGATCAGCACATGGCCGGCGTCGACGTGGTGGTCAACTTTGCCGCGGAGAGTCACGTGGACCGCTCCATCGGTGCGCCCGATGATTTCATCAAAACCGACATCTACGGCGCCTTTGTGCTTCTCGAAGCCGCCAAAAAACATGGCGTGAAAAAATTCATCCAGATCAGCACCGACGAAGTCTATGGCAGCATCCTCTCCGGTTCTTTCACGGAAAATGACCGTCTGGAACCTTCCAGCCCCTATTCCGCCTCCAAAGCCGGCGCCGACCGTCTTGCTTTCTCCTATTTCGTCACCTATGGCCTGCCGGTGATCATCACGCGCTGCTCCAATAACTATGGCCCCTATCAGTACCCGGAAAAATTGATCCCCCTTTTCGTCACCAATGCCCTGGTGGATAAGAACCTGCCCATTTACGGCGATGGCAAGAATGTGCGCGACTGGTTGTTCGTCATGGACCACTGCGACGCCATCGATTTCATCGAGCAGCACGGCACGGACGGCCAGGTTTACAACATCGGCGCGGGCAATGAACTGACCAACCTTGAAATCACCGATATCATCCTGCGCGAATTGAACAAACCCAGGAGTCTGATGACCTACGTGGCCGACCGTCTCGGCCATGACCGGCGCTATTCGGTGGACACCGGCAAAATTCGCAGTCTGGGATGGAAGCCCAAGCACTCTTTCGAACAAGCCATGATCCACACCATTCAGTGGTACAAAGACAATCCCTGGTGGTGGGAAAAGCTGAAAACAGGCGAATATCTGGCCTTTTACAAGCAAAACTACAAACGCGATCTATAGCCGGAGACAAGGAATGTCCCTACGCACCATCGTCAATGTGGTCGGCGCCAGACCGAATTTTGTCAAAATCGCCCCCATCCACCGGCAGATGTTGAAATGCCCGGAGCTGCGGCCGGTGCTCATCCACACCGGACAGCACTATGATCAAAAGATGTCGCAAGCCTTTTTTGAAGATTTGCACATGCCGGAGCCGGATCAGTACCTGGGCGTCGGCTCGGGCACGCACGGAGAACAGACCGGCGCCGTCATGATCGCGCTCGAGCGGCTCTTTGCGGAGATCAAACCGGATCAGGTCGTGGTTGTGGGCGACGTCAACTCGACCCTGGCGGCCGCGCTGGTCGCCGCCAAGATGCACATCCCCATCGCCCACGTCGAGGCCGGGTTGCGCAGCTTTGACCGCACCATGCCCGAGGAGATCAACCGCATCTGCACCGATGCCATCTCCGACCAGCTCTTTGTCACCGAGCAGAGCGGACTCGACCACCTCGCCCATGAAGGCGTTTCGCCGGATAAAATATTTTTCACCGGCAATGTCATGATCGACTCGCTGGTGGAGCATCTGCAAAAAGCCCGGGAAAATCCCATCCTTGTGGAGATGGGCGTAAAGCCTCGTGATTACGCTCTGATGACCCTGCACCGGCCTTCCAATGTCGATAATGCCGAGATGCTCGATACGATTTTCTCCGCCATCGAAGTGCTGCAGCGCGATCTGCCGGTCCTCTTTCCCATGCATCCGCGCACCGGCAAGATGATCGCCGCCTTTGGCATGGAGGAAAGGCTGAAGAGCTGGAAGAATCTGATCACGGTGCCGCCGCTGGCTTATCTGCCGTTTTTAAGACTGCTGAGTGAGGCGGCCTGCGTGATCACCGATTCCGGCGGCATTCAGGAGGAGACGACATATCTCGACATCCCCTGTCTGACCCTGCGCGAAAGCACCGAGCGGCCCATCACCATCACCCTGGGCAGCAACCGGCTGGTGCCGCTGCAGACGCAGGCAATTATCGAGCAGGCGCGGCTGGCGCTCAATGGCGGATTCAAACGCAAGAGCATCCCCCCGCTCTGGGATGGTCATGCCAGCGAAAGAATTGTCGAGGTTTTGCGGCGCTGACCGGAAACCGCTGCCACCGGTTGCCGCACCCTGAGCGAAAAAGATGAAAATCAGGCGGTAGCTCGATTTGCGGACCTGGGTGCGTGAAGCGATGCAATTTTTATGTTTTCTATTTATTGCGTATCTCCGCGTTTTTGGCGGTGATAAAATCAGGTTAGAGAATATCAAAAAGAATCCCATCTTTTTTGGAGTATGCATGAAAAAGCTGATCCTGTACATCTCGCTCATCAGCTCTGTTACCCTGGCGCAGACCATGCTGCCGGCGCAGCTGGAGCAGGGATTGCAGCAGAAACTGGCCGAACAACAGCGCGGCGTGACCACGCCTTTGACCAGTATTTCGATTGAAAAAGCGGTGCATCCGGACGAATATATCATGGGGCCCGGGGACGTCCTGCAAATCATCCCGGGCGAAGCCTCGACCAGGACCATAGAAGCGACGGTTGGACCCGAGGGGCAGCTGCTGATCCCGGAAGTGGGCGCCATTCATGTGGCGGGACTCACTTTGACCCAGGCGAAAGCGAAGATCATCGAGCGATGTTCAACCAATTATATCGGCCGCAACATGAGCGTGCATCTTTTACGCGTGCGTACGTTCCGGGTTTCGGTTACGGGCGCGGTCATGAATCCCGGCATGTTTGAAATGACCGCCATGAGCCGCGCTTCCGAGGCCATTGTAGCCGCGGGCGGACTTTTTCAGCCGATTAAAGTCGAGAGCAAATCGGAGCAGGTCGTGATCACGAGTCCCTTGCGCGAAGAGTCCACGCTGCAGACTTCAAAGGTCAAACCCGAGGCGCTGCTCAACGTCCCGGCTGCGTCCAAGAGAAACATCATGATTCGCCGCGTAAATGGCGACATACTGCACGCTGATCTGCTCAAGTACGAGCAGGCCGGAGACCTCGCGTCCAATCCCTATCTCCTCGATGGCGACGTGGTCCAGGTGCCCAATGCGGAAAAAGAAACCGGCAAGCTGGAGATCCACGGCGCGGTGAAAAATCCCGGCACGTTCGAATATAGGGTGGGCGATACTATTGGCGATTTGCTGCAGATGGCACAGGGTTTCGCCACGGATGCGGACACCTCGGAGATCGATGTGGTGCGATTTGTCGATGCCACCAGCAAGACTCAGCGCATTACGCTGTCGTTGAGTCCGTCGGATTCGAGCCGGCGTGCGGATGTGTTGCGCTTTGCGCTGCAAACGGATGACCGGATTTATGTGCGCTCATTTCCAAAATTCCACGAGAGTCACAACATCTCTATTTCCGGGGAAGTCATGTACCCCGGCAGCTATGCGCTACGTGAAGGCGAAACGCGATTAAGTGAGATCATTCAGTTGGCGGGCGGATTGACGCCGGAGGCGTCGTTGAAAAACGCCATCGTGCAGCGCCGTGCCCAGGAGGATATTCTCGATCCGGAATTTGAACGCTTGAAAAAGATGCTGGTCACCGACATGACCGAGAGCGAGCGCGCCTACTTCAAGATCAAATCGCGCGAACGCGTCGGCATCATGGGCGTGGATTTTGTCGCGCTTTTTGAGCAGGGCGATAAATCCCAGGATATTTTGCTGCGCGACCGCGATTTGATTTATATTCCCACCCAGGAACAGACGGTGAAAATTTCCGGGCAGATCATTAATCCCGGACTCTATCCCTACGCGCCCGGGATGACGATGAAATATTACTTGAGCGAAGCGGGTGGATACAACTGGAACGCGCGCAAAGGCCGGGTGCGTCTGATCCGCTCCAAAACCGGCGAATGGGCCAAGCCCAATGATGATACGATTGTCGAAGTCGGCGATACGATCTTTGTGCCGGAAAAACCCGAGCGCGACTGGTGGGCCATGACCAAGGAGATGATCCAGGTGGTGGCGCAGCTGGCGACCATTTATCTGGTCATCCAGAGCGCGAGCGAATAAGGTCCGCAGGCGATCGGGGTTGTTCGCCCCGCCTGTCCTCCTGCAAGGACCTTTTAGCGTCTTCGCCGAAATCTGCCGCAGATGCTAAAAGATGGTTACACCATGACAGGGGGGGATCAGCTGACTCCGCCTCAGCACTGGAGTTGCGAACAGCGCACCATTATTCCTTTTTCTTCTGTCACCGCCCATCCACCGGCAGCCACACCTGCATCTCCGCGGCGCCCCGATTCGCCCAGGCGTAATAGGGAATCAGGGTAATCTCCACTGCTTTCCCCTTTCGCTCCTTCCGCGGCCACGACCCATAAAGGTACAACGGCGTATCCAGAAGCGGCGGCTCGTAAAGTCCCGCCTGTGTGGTCAGCACGACCGCATCGCCCAATGCAGCGTTCACCGATTCACGGAAAATCATCTTTTCCGGTTTGGGGACAAACACATCAAAAACATGAAAAGCAGGATGATCCACGCCCTCCAGCGCATAGACCAGCGGTCCGCGCTGCATCGCGATGCTGGACTGGTTCTCGCGCGCCCGCGGATTCGACGTCACCCATTGCGCCCCCATCGGCAGCTCCAGCTGCACGCGATCCCCTTGGTGCCACACTCTTTTTAATTCCAGATACTGCCCCGGCTGAGGTTTCTCCGGGATACCCGCCCCATTGACAGTCACCTTCGCGCCGTCCGCCCAATCCGGGATCCGCAACATCAGCGCAAATGAGGTTTCTTTCCCCGGTTCGAGCGCCAGCTCGACCTGCCCCTTCCAGGGATACGCGCTTTTTTGCCGGATCAGTAACGGCGTGCCATCCTCCAGGTGCCAGTTCAGCGTGCTGGCATGATAAAAATGCAGCCACACCCCCTCGGCGCTGGTGCTGTACAGCAGCGCCGGAATCGACGCGATGGTACGCTGTACATTGGGCGGACAGCAGGTGCAGTTGTACCATGGTTTGCGCTCATTGTCGCCCAGCGAAGTCAGCGGATTGCGGTAAAAATAGGTCAAGCCGTCCAGCGACACACCGCTGAGGAATCCGTTGTAGAGCGCCCGTTCGAGATAATCCGCATAGACCGCCTCGCCGCTGGCCAGCAGCAGCCGCCAGTTCCACATCATGCTGCCGATGGCGGCGCAGGTTTCGGTATAAGCACGTTCGTTGGGCAGCTCATAGGGGTGGCCGAAGGCCTCGCCGTCGTAGCGCGAGCCCACGCCGCCCGTCACATAGCATTTGTAACGCGTGTAATCATTCCACAGCAACTTTAAGGTATTCCGGAAAGCCGCATCGCCCGTCTCCATGTAATAATCCGTGGCGCCACAGCAGGCGTACATGGCGCGCACGGCGTGACTGCGCAATTCAACCCGGTTGGTGAAGGGGAGCCCTGAAAACGTGTACAAGAGATGGCGTTTATCGACTTTCTCATTCATCCTGTCCAAATCAATCGCCGTATAAAGATAGTTGACGAAATCGAGATATTTGCGATCGCCCGTGGTGCGGTAGAGTTCCATCAGTGCCATCTCGATCTCCGGATGACCGGGATAGCACTGCCGTTTGCCCGGACCGAATTGGGAGAGGACATAATCC
>CAUJEL010000177.1 GCA_963169875.1 Candidatus Zhuqueibacterota bacterium | reverse complement strand
AAAAGAAGATCAGCAGATAGCATAAGGCAAAACCAATCACGAGGGAAGTGAACAGGCTGAGTAAAGCCTTGGTCTTCATCGTCATTTGTTGTCTCCGGCAGAGAGGATGGGGCTTCTGTTCAGCGCAAAACTCAACGCTTGATCGTCCGTGCTCAGGACGCTGTCAACAGCAGCATTCTCAAATAGCAGCGTGTATCGTTTTGTGGCATCGGTCACCACAGGATCCGATTCGTGGGGGTAAAACCAGAGCATGAGCAGACTCGCCAGCACCAACGCCAGGGTCACCGGACGGAGGAAGGCGGGTGAAAAATCAAAGCCGCTTCAAAAGGTGGCGGGACTTTGCAGCGCGCGGTAGTTGCCCATCACGGTACGCACAAACCGGGCGGGCAAAGCGTGTGCAGGCTTGGCGGCCAAGGCGCGCCGTAATCGCATGATCTCTTCAAGACGAAGGCGGCAGGATGGGCAAGATTGCAAGTGCTGCTGCATTTGCCTTGATGCGGTTTTGCCTAAAGCACCATCTGCATACAGTGAGAGCTTTTTCATGGAATGTGATCGGATCATTTTTGCTCCTCCCAAAAGGGGCGCATTCTATCGGCCAGTTCTTTGCGGGCACGAAATAGCCGCGATTTGACGGTTCCCATGCGCCATTTCAAACTCTGAGCGATCTCCTCATAGCTTAATTCCTGAATATCACGCAGGATCACCACCGTGCGAAGCGGCGGCGAAAGCTGATCCAATGCGCGATATAACTCCTGACTCCGTTCCCGCTGCTCCGCTTGCTGATGAGGTCCTGGATCAGTGCTGGGCAGATTAAATTGTTCATCATCATACAAACCACTTTTGGTCCATCTGCGCACGGACATGCGTCTGCGGTGATCCCGAAACAGATTGACAGCTATGCGGAACAGCCAGGCGCGAAATGGTGCGCGAAATTCATAATATTTCAGGGACTGCAAACATCGCAGCATGGTTTCTTGTGCCAAATCCTCGGCAAGAACCGCATCACTGCTGAGATGGCATAAAAACGCATATACGGATGAAGCATGCGATTCCAATAAACGCGCCATCGCCTTCTCATCGCCGGCTTGACTCGCTTTGATAAGATCGTATTGCTCATCTGTATATTCTACGGTCATCACAAGCCCTTTGCATTTTGTATAACGTACCAGTATTATAAAAGTTCTATCTTAAAAAAGCAATATCGAATTGTGCCGCTGCAAAAATATCCAGCGTATGGAATGCTGTGAAGCATTTGTTTGTTTACATCTTTACATTCGCTGAGATGCAAATAGACAATTACTCCTTGACAATCATTTCTATGTTTATTACTTTATATTGATTAGATCGAGGCTGCTGAAAATGGCCTTGAACGTCTGCAACAGTGGTTTAAACCGGGAGCCAACAGGCAGATGCAGTCTGCCAATCCATCCTTTTGTGACCCTAATCACCGGACATAAGCACTCAGCATCGTAAACTAGTTCATTAATTTTATGGAACCACTCACCAATTTTTTGTAGGAGGCTACAATGAGTATCCGTCGCTTTCTGGTAGTCATGGTCCTTTTCGTCGCCCTGATTGCTCTGCCTGCTGTTGCGCAATATGTAACCCAGCAAGTGGGCAATACCGGCGTCGTAGACTGGTCAAGCCAGATTTTGCGGTCGACAGGAATTGGGTCGCCAAATCCCAATCTGCCAGAAACTGCCCAGCGGGCCGGAGCGATCGAGGCTGCTAAACGTGTAGCTTTGCGCAATCTCCTGGAAACAGTCAAGGGAATGACGCTGGATTCAGAAACCACGGTTCGCAATTTTATGACTGAAAACGACGTCATTGTCACCCGTGTTTCAGGCATCTTGCGTAATTTTACCGTTGTTGATACTAAATATATGTCAACCGGAGATATTGAAGTTACCATTGAAATGCCCATGTCAGGTGCACTCTCCGACGCCTTGCTGCCGCAAGCCATGGGTGGAACCCTCGGTGTGGCCGGACAAGTCCATGTGTGTCCAACCTGTGGACAGCCCTGGCCGGCGGGCAAGCCCGTACCGCAGGGCATGACGCTGATGACCGGCGCCCCGGTCAGCGGCCAGACCGCTCCTCAGGGTGGCGCTTATACCGGGTTGATCGTGGATGCCAAGGGGATGGGCTTGCGTCCAGCCATGGCGCCAAAGATTCTCGATGAGTCGGGTCAGGAAGTCTATGGTTCAAAATATGTAAGCCGTGACTGGGCCGTTCAGATCGGCATGGTGGGCTATGATAAGGATGCCATGCGCGCCCGCAGCAATGATCGCGTCACCGCCAATCCGCTGGTGGTCAAAGCCCTGCGCGTCGCGGGTGAGAACAAGGCCGATATTGTTGTGGCAAACGCCACCGCGGCCATGATTCGCGATGCCGCCGCATCCCAGAATTTTCTCGATAAATGCAAAGTGATGTTTATTGTCGACTAGACAATTTTTGTCAATATCATATAATCAGGAGCCATATAATGAAGATCAGAATAATGCGTTTTATCATTGTCACCGGCCTGGTGGCTCTGCTCGCCATCGGCTGCGGGCCAAAAGCCATCAAAGAGGCTTCGGTGCTGGACACGCCGGAAAATCACTTCAATCAGGGCATGCGTGAGCTGGATCGCGGCAATTTGACCAACGCACAGAGCGAATTCGATCGCGCGGTTGCACTCAATCCCAACTATGCCGAGGGTTTTTCCGGAATGGCTCTGGTCTCCGCCAAACAATCCGACTTTAAAAAAGCCTATGAATTGGCCGATAAGGCGTTGTCAAAAAACAGCAAATCGACCGAAGTGCTCATCACCAAAGGCCGGATCATCGGCATGGAACGCAAGGGTGATGATTGGGTCGAAAAAGCCGTAAAACAGTTCGATAAGGCCCTGGAAGTAAACCCCAATTCCGCCAAAGCGCTCTATTTCAAGGGCGATACCTATAAAAATGGCTATCTGTTTGCTGATGCCGCCAACGCATACTCCAAAGTCATTTCCATGAAAGGTGACTATGCGGCGGAAGCGGACAAAGCCTGGTCCATCGTGCAAAAAATTCAACGCGCTGCGCCGGGCACCAAAGTCGGCGCCAAGATCGCTCTCATCGACGAAATTGACCGCGCTGATGTGGCGGTCCTCTTCATGGAAGAGATGAAACTGATGGAAGTCATGGCCAAAAAGCGGCCGCAAACGTTTGACACCGGTTTCAAGGCGCCGGAAGATCCCACGGCCATGCAAACTTCGCAAACCGTGCAGATGGCCGCAGTCACCGACGTCGACAAACACTGGGCGCAGAACTGGATCAAGGATATCGTCAACGCCAAAGGCATGGAGGTATTTCCGGATCGTACCTTCAGGCCGGATGACAAAATAACGCGCGGCGATTATGCCATGCTGTTACAGAATATCCTCATCATGGCAACCAGCGATGAAACGCTGGCGACGAAATACATCGGCCAGGTATCCCGCTTTCCCGATGTCAATGCGAGTCATTTCGCCTACAACGCCATTTGCCTGATGGCAGACCGCGGTATCATGCAGGCGGACAAAATGACCG
>CAUJEL010000176.1 GCA_963169875.1 Candidatus Zhuqueibacterota bacterium | reverse complement strand
GATGAGAATGACCAGAATCGAGCCGATCCAAAAGCTGTCGAGGCCGAATACATTCAATTCCGGGAGCAGCACGCTGAACACCACACCGCCGGCAAAAATGCCGACCGCAATTTTGGTTAAAACATAGGCAACCAGCGAGACGACAGAGAGGAAGGTGCGCGCGGAGGGAGAAAAGCGGCGTTCCAGGAATTCCGGCATGGTATAAACTTTGGAGCGCATGTAAAAAGGCACCATGACCCAGCCGAGCACGAGCAGACACCAGGCATGCAGTTCATAATGGGCCATGGCCACGCCGTCGGTGGCGCCGGAGCCGGCCAGGCCAACCAGGTGCTCGGAGCCGATGTTGGAAGCAAAGATGGAGGCCCCGACGATGAACCAGCCCAGGGAGCGGCCGGCGAGAAAATATCCATCGGTGGTATTCTTCTGGCGTTGCATGACCCACCAGGCCACTCCCAGGATGACAGCGAAGTAGCTGAAGATGATGATCCAGTCTACACTGTGCAGAATCGACATGCGCAACTCCTTTTTCGTTCATGAGGTTGATGAAGAACATTCGCTATGATGGAAAAGATTTTCTGAACAATTAAACCGTTCCAACGAATTTAAACAAATATAATAAAAATATTTTTGCGATTCAAAGAGAAATTTACGGAAACCATCTTTTCGCTCCGCGGCAGGGGTGAATACAACCATGGATCATCCCGCGTAGTGTAAAAGATCCTTTCAGGATGACAAGCGTGGTAATACGCACAGCACCTCTTCTGCCGTGCTGATGAATGCCGCGGAAGAAACAGGCGCTTGAACAGTAATGTGCTGGACACCTGGCCGGACAGCCACGCCACCCTGTCATGGTGTAACCATCTTTTAGCATCCGCGGCAGGGGTGAATACAACCATCGATCATCCCGCGTAGTGTAAAAGATCCTTTCAGGATGACAAGCGTGGTCACATTTAGCCGGACAGCCACGCCCCACTGTCATGGTGTAACCATCTTTTAGCATCCGCGGCACATTTCGGCGATGATGCTACAAGATCCTTTCAGGATGACAACTAAGAAACAATAGCCCCGCTTTTTCCGTATAAACCAAAACGATTCATCTCTTTGCAGGAGTACGCTTTCATGTTGAATATCGTCAATCTGAGCAAATCCTTCGCCGGACATCTCGCCGTCGATCACATCTCCTTTGCAGTCAACCCGGGCGAAATCTTTGGTTTTCTCGGCCCCAACGGCGCCGGCAAAAGCACCACCATCAACCTCATCTGCTCGCTGCTCAAACCGGACAGCGGTCAGATCTTTGTCGACGGCGTCGACATCTTCAATGCCTCGCCCGCGTGGCGCAAACAACTGGGCGTTGTGCCCCAGGAAGTGGCGCTCTACGAAGATATCTCCGCCCGCGACAACCTGCGCTTCTGGGGCAAACTCTACGGCTTACGCGGCCGCACCCTGGAAAACCGCGTCGACGCCCTGCTGGACATCACCGGCCTGCGTGAAAGAGCGAAAGATCGCATCAAGACCTATTCCGGCGGCATGAAACGGCGCCTCAATCTTGGCATCGGCATGATCCATCAACCCAAACTCCTGCTCCTCGATGAACCCACCGTGGGCATCGATCCCCAGGGCCGCCACAGCCTGCTGGAACTGGTACAACAGGCCGCCCGGGAAGGCACCACCATCCTCTACACCACCCACTATCTCGATGAAGCCGAAACCCTGTGCGACCGCCTCGCCATCATCGATCACGGCCGCATCCTCGCCACAGGCACCAAGGCCGAAATCAGCCAGATCGTCGGCGAAAACCGCTACGTCAAAGTGACCGGCCAGTTCTCCAGCGAAGCGGCCCAGGCACTGCCACAGCGCCTCTCGCAAATCGCGCTGGTCTCCTCGCAGCCGGGTGAAGTGGTCTACAGCCTGCCGCTGCAGCTCGGCACGGGCCAGCTCATCGAAAAAATGCTCGAATCGGATTTCAGCATCGACAACCTCTCCATCAAGGAACCCAGCCTCGATTCAGCGTTCATAAAATTGACCGGAAGGGAGCTGCGCGATTGATCTGGACTCTGCTGACAAAAGACCTGCTCAGGCGCTGGCGCAATCCGGGCGGCATTCTCATCCTCATCCTCATCCCCCTGCTGGCCACCCTGATGCTGGGTTCCATCTTTGGACCCGGCAAAGAAAAGAACATCAAACCGCGCATCAGCCTCCTGGTCGAAGACCATGACAACAGCATGGCTTCGCAATTTCTGCTCGGCGCCTTTTCCCGCGGCGAAATGGCGCAGATGTTTCAGGTGGAAAATATCGCCGCCGGCACTGGCCGCCAACGCATGGACAAGGGGGACGCCTCAGCCCTGCTCATCATTCCGGCCGGATTCGGCGATTCCCTTCTGGCGCAAAAGCCCTCCACCCTGACGCTGGTGAAAAACCCCAGCCAGGCCTTTGCGCCGAAAATTGCCGAAGAGACCATCCTGCTGCTGGCCGAAGCCGGCGGCCGGCTCGTCCACATCGCCTCCGAACCCATCGGCCGGATTCATGCCAGTATGCAGCAATCCACGGCCATGCCGGAATCTCAAATCGGCGAAATCTCCATCGGTTTCAGCCGCCTGATCAACAAGGGCAAAGGATTCTTCTCCCCACCCTTGATAAAAGTGGTCAGCGACACCACGGCTGCTGGCAGCGCAAATGCACTGACCAGTTCGATCCTGTTCGCCTATCTCCTCGCCGGCATGTCCATGATGATGCTGCTCTTCACCCTCGATACCCTGGCGCGCGACATCTTCCGCGAGCGCGAGAACCGCACCTGGTTTCGCATCATGACCACGCCGGTTACGGCCAATACCTATGTGAGTGCCAAACTGCTTTTTATTCTCCTGACCGGCCTGATTTCGCAGATCCTGCTCTGGGCTGTGGGCGCGATCGTTTTCTCGATCCCTGTGACGCAACCGCTCTTTTTTCTGCTCTTTTTGACGCTGTGCACCGCGACGCTGA
This sequence comes from Candidatus Zhuqueibacterota bacterium, assembly GCA_963169875.1. Taxonomy (GTDB): domain Bacteria; phylum Zhuqueibacterota; class Zhuqueibacteria; order Residuimicrobiales; family Residuimicrobiaceae; genus UBA2214. Next base: position 46,640 of record CAUJEL010000176.1, on the reverse strand, counting down.
CCGGCGTCATCGCCCTGGTCTATGCGCTGGCGCGGACGCGCACCCAGGCATCGGCCATTCTGCCGGCCGTGATCATTGTATTCAGCATGCTGGGCGGCGCCATGGTTCCGCTCAATACGCTGCCCGCCGCCATCAGATCCGCCGCGCAGTTCTCGCCGGTGTACTGGTGCATCGATGGCCTGCAAAATATCCTCATTGAAACGGCAACCCTGAGCAAACTGACCACCCATTTTGCGGTGCTGATTCTTCTCACACTGGGACTTAACAGCCTCGCCTTTTTCTTTTTTGCACGAAAGGCTCAACAATGAGATACATCCTGATTCTGGCATGGCAAAGCATCCGGCAGGTTCTGCGCGACCGCACGGCCGCCCTGTGGATGGTGGTGATTCCGCTGGTCTACATCTTTGTCTTTGGCAGCGCCTTCCGCGGCGGCAGCGATCCCGCGCAATCGCGCGCCTACATCGCGGTATGGAACCAGGACCAGGGCGAGCTGGGACAGCGCTTCATGCACCACCTGAAAAGCGAAAACCTCCGCGTCGATACATTGACCGCGGCGCCGGCCGCCGACATACTGCGCAGCGTAACGATTCCTGACAGTTTTTCGCGGCGTCTCAGCCAATCCCAACCGGTCAGCATCTCATTTGTTCTGCGCAAGGGCAATGATATGGAGGCGAATGCCATGGCCGATCTGGCCGTCAAAAAAGCGCAGTACCGTCTCTTGGCCGATCTCACCGAATTGGCCATTCAGGAGAAATCCGTGCAGGACCCCTCATTTTCACAGCTGGATCAGCGGCAAAAACTGATTCAGGTACAGACCAGTTATGCCGGAAAGTCGAAAGTGATTCCCCGCGGTTTTGCGCAACAGGTGCCCGCCAACATCGTCATGTTCACCATGCTCACCCTGTTCATCTATGCTGGCACCACACTGGTGGAGGAACGCCAGAACGGTCTTCTGCGGCGCATGCTGACCTCCCCGCTGCAGTTCAACTATCTCTTCTGGGGCCGGGTGGCCGGCATCACCTGCGTCGGACTGTTGCAGACCGCCATTATTCTCCTCATGGGACGATTCTTCTTCGCCGTCCATTTGGGTTCCTATCCCCTGGCCCTTGCTGCCGTGGTTCTGCTCTTTTCTCTGACCGTATCCGGCATGGGCATCACCCTGGGACTGCTCATCCGCAACGAAGAAAAAATGATCGCCACCGCCATCATCGTGACCATTGGCATGTCCGCATTGAGCGGCTGCTGGTTTCCGCTGGAGATCACCCCGCGGTGGTTCGAGTTTTTCGCCAATTTCCTGCCCTCGGGACTGGCGATCAAATCCCTGAACCGCCTCATCTCCTACGGCTACGGTTGGGAAGCGATCTGGCCCTATTTGCTCGGCCTCGGTGCCTTTCTGACAGGCTTTGCCTTGCTCTCCGCCCGATTGATGCGCCGGGCGGTCAACTGAGCCGGCAACCGGAGCGGACGCCGGGATCAGTAAATCCCGCTTGCATTTTTCACTGCCGCTTCATATACTGATATATATTTAACTTTTCCTGATAAAAATATGCTAACTTGAGCGATTGGTGCACAAAAGGCAACCTTGCGAAGGTTGGGAACCTTCACAAGGTTAAGGCAATCGCTCAGTTTAGGATTATATACGTAAAACCATGAACCGACGAGACTTTATCAAAACCGGCTCTGCTGCGCTGGGGGCTGCCGCCATGCTGCCGTTGCACTGCGGCGTGCGCCCGCCCAACATCATCTTCATCCTCGCCGACGATCTCGGCTATGGTGAGCTGGGCTGTTACGGCCAGGAAATCATCCGCACGCCCCATCTCGACCGGATGGCGGCTGAGGGCATGCGCTTCACGCAGCACTACAGCGGCAGTCCGGTGTGCGCACCGTCGCGCTGCACCTTGTTCACCGGCCTGCATACCGGCCACAGCTATATCCGCGACAACGACGAAATGTCGGGACGGGGTGACGTCTGGAGAGATCCCGCCCTGGAGGGCCAGAGACCGCTGCCGGCCGGGACGCCCACCCTCGGGAACATACTGCAATCCGCGGGCTATCACACCGCCCTGATCGGCAAATGGGGACTCGGAGGACCGGCGTCAAGCGGTCATCCCAACCTGCAGGGCTTTGACTATTTTTATGGCTATCTGTGCCAGCGCCTGGCCCACAATTACTATCCCGCTTATTTATGGCGCAACGACGAGAAAATCATACTGGAGGGCAATCCCGGCCTGATGCCGCATCAGCCGCTGCCCGCAGAGGCGGATCCCGATGACCCCGAATCTTATCAGCTCTACAGCGGCGCGCACTATACGCCCGACCTGATGACCGATGAGGCTTTGGGTTATATCCGCCAGCACCACAAAAGACCATTCGCCCTTTTCCTCACCTATGCCATTCCCCACCTCGCCCTGCAGACGCCGTACGACTCTGTGGAAGAATACATCGGCCGTTTTCCCGATGCGCCCTACCGCGGCGACAAGGGCTATTTGCCGCAGCGCTGGCCGCGCGCCGCCTACGCAGGCATGATAACGCGGATGGACAGCTATGTCGGCCGCATCATCGCACTGCTGCAGGAACTACACATCGAAGAGGAGACGTTGCTGATTTTCACCAGCGACAATGGCCCCACCTTTGACGTCGGCGGCGCGGACACCGCGTTCTTTCACAGCGCCGCCCGGCTGCGCGGCGGCAAAACCGATCTCTATGAAGGCGGCATCCGCGTGCCGCTGATCACCCGCTGGCCCGGCCATATTCCGGCCAATACCTCCTCGGACCATATCTGCGCCTTTTGGGATTTCCTGCCCACCCTGGCCCAAATCGCCGGGGTACCCTGGAGAAAACCCTGTGACGGCATCAGCTTCCAGCCGACGCTGCTGGCCCGGGGCCGTCAAAAAGCGCCTGATCACCTTTACTGGGAATATCACAGCCGCCCATCACAGGCTGTGCGCATGGGCGACTGGAAAGCGATCTGCATCCATCCCGGAAAAACGGGACGGGAGCGTTGCGAATTGTATCGCCTGAACGAGGATCCCGGCGAAGAATACGATGTGGCGGCCGGCCATCCCGATGTCGTCGCCGATATCCGCGCCAGAATGTCACAGCGGACCTCCTCACCGATCGCAACCTGGAATTTTTGACGCGACTTCCATTCGATGCATCAACAAAAAACCCCCTGGATGATGTCCATCCAGGGGGTTTTTCAAATCATGGTGCTGTATCTGTTTATTTGATCAAAACCATGCGCCGCGTGGCGTTGAACTCCGCGCTCTTGATCGCGTAGAAATAGACGCCGCTCTTCAAATCAGCCGCATCGACGGTCACCGTGTGCGCACCGGCGGCTAACCGCGCATTGACCACTTCCCGAACCGCCTGTCCGAGCAGATTGTACACCGTCAGGTTGACCTGCGCCGCTTTGGGCAGATAGAAGCTGATCTGCGTCGTCGGGTTGAAGGGATTGGGATAATTCTGCTCAAGCCGCCAGGTCGCGATGATTTGCGGCTGCATGGCGACGCCCGTGCCGGTGCCGTTGGACGTGCCGCGGGTGACGTTGGCCACCACCTGCCAGACGCCGCCATCGGGGATGCGGCTGTAGGACTCAGTATCCTGCAGGGCGCCAAATTCAACCGAGTCGACTACTGCGCCGGCGGCATCTTCCAGCCACACCTTGTCGCCGCCGCTGCCGAGACCGAAATCAGCAGGATCGCCGGTCTTGTCGGTGACAACCACATACCAGCTTTTCGGCAACAACAGCGTACCATCGGGAATGGCCTTCTTGGGCTTGGTGCCCGCCTGGCCGCCGTTGTCGTAGACCAGCCAGCCGCTGATATCGAGGGTGTCATCGGCGCTGTTGTAGAGTTCGACCCAGTCCGGAGCGGCATCCGTACCCCTGGAGAAGGCCTCGTTCAATTTCACCGGGACATTGGAGGTGCCGCGCGTGATCGGTTTGGTCATTTTGCCCTCGCCAATGCCGTCCGGCACGCGCTGGAACGACTCGGCCGGATCCATGGCGCCGAATTCCAGAGAATCCAGCACAGCTCCGCTGGTGTTCTCCAGCCAGACCTTGTCGCCGCCGCTGCTCAAACCAAAATCAGCAGGATCGCCGGTATCATCGGTCACAATGACGTAAAATCCCCACGGCGCGATAATGGTGCCGGCGGGCACGGCTTTTTTGGGCTTGGTGCCCGCATGGCCGCCATTGTCATACACCAGGTAACCGCTGATATCCACTTCGGCGTCGGAATGGTTGTAGAGCTCGACCCAGTCCGGGGCCTCATCCGTGCCGCGGCTGTACGCTTCGTTCAACAGAATGGCCGGCGCGGCGCCCGTCACCGTCACCATGTGGTTCATCGAGGTGTCCGCCCAGGCGTTGTCATTGTCTTCATCCAGCACATTGATGCTGTTCAACATGTCGACCGTGTTCTTGGTGACGAGGTAACCGATCGGAAAGGTGCCGGTCGTGGCGCCGGCCTTGAGCTTGACGGTCGCCTCGTGAACGACATTGGCCTCATTGGTATAGGCGGCATCGGACAACAGTCTGATCCATTTCATCCCCGCCGGAGGCGGCAGTATGGCGTCAATATCGCCGTATGTCGGGGGAGTGGTGGGATCCAGTTCGAACGCACCGGTACCGACTTGTGAGTTATAGGTGCCGGAGACGAACTCCCAGTCATCCGGCGCCAGAATGCACAGGACCCCTTTGTAGGCGTTGGCATCCGCGGTCTTGTCCGTTATCGTGATCGTGGCCTCAAATTCACCGCCGGCCGCCACGATGAGGGACTGAATCACTTCCGTGATCAAGCAGCCGCTGACGAGGAAGGCGACCATCGCCACCATCACCAGGACTTTAATCATATTTGTAGCTTTTTTCATACGCGCCTCCTATTTGATGTTGATCCAATTTACAAAAACAGGTCGTAAGGCACAAGGATATTTCATGTAAATTTGATTATTGCGGTCTGGAAAAAATATAGAGTTTGCCATCCTGATCATTGACGACATACATCTTGTCACCCGCGAAAGCGATACCCTCTCCCTTGTCAAAGGAAAGCGCCCATTCACCCAGCAGATTTCCATTGCGGGCGATTTTTATGATCTTTCTCGATTCGTCGCTGATAATCCATAAACTTTCATCCACCGTATCGCAACAGATGTCGGACAGATCGTTGACATGGGTGATCTCCACCCGGCTCACCTCCTGCCCGTTATGAAATTGCAGCAGCAGGCGCGGATTCTTCTCATTGAGCACCCAGAGGTGATTTTGGCGATCGACGGCGACGCCTTCCAGGGCGTTGTTGTCCAGCGTCGCCACCCGCACCGGCAGGGAATGCAGCCGGACGCCCGCACTTGAGTACAGGGTGATCAGCTGGTTGCGCTCCTCCGCCACATAGAGTGTATCGCCGCCTGCGGAAACGGCAACCCCTTCCAGATCGGAACTGGTCGTCGCCAGGGTACGGATCAGGGCGCCATCGAGCCCGATTTCAAAGATATCGGATTTGGCATCCGAGACCACCAGCAAGGCATTGTGACCGGGATGGTAGGCAAGCCCTGAGGGTTCCGGGATGTGGGGCAGCAGATCGATGGAGGCGATGGGCTTCAGGGTCGTGACCTCCACGCCGGGGGTGGCGGTCACGGGATCCTTTCGGGAGCACGCCGCCAGCAGGAGGATACAGGCAAATAGAGAGATGTTTTTCATAAGGCTCATATAGTAGGAATGGAGACCGCTCATCACGAGACGGTCTCCATCAACTGCAAAGAAGATACATGGATTATGGTTTATTGGACGCACCCTTGGTCGCGTTCATGGTAATCTGCCAGTTGTCCGCCCCATCGGGGATGCGGGCATAGGAACTCGTATCCACCGGCATGGCCGGAATCTTGATGTTATCGATCAGCACGCTGGCGGGATCCTCGAGCCAGATCTCGTCGCCGCCGCTGGAGAGACCGAACCCGGCGGCCGAGGTGTCATCGACGGTGATGACGTAAAAGCCTTTGGCGGGCGCGGAGGCTCCGGCCGGGAAGACCAACTTGGGCTTGGTCCCTGCCTTGCCGCCGGTGTCATAGATCTGGTAACCGCTCAGGGAGACGGCGATATTGGAGGGATTGTAAATCTCGACCCAGTCGAGATTGCCCTCAACGCCGCGCGAGAAGGCCTCGTTCATCTTGACCGGCAGAACGATCACCTCGCTGCCGGTGTTGCCCAGACCGCGGGTGACCTGATCCCATACTTTCCACGCCGTGCTTCCCTCGAAAGTCCTTCCGTAGGACTGGGTCGCCTCGAGCGCGGGAAAAACCACGCTGTCGATCACCTTGCCGGTTGCATCCTCCAGCCAGACCTCTTCACCGCCGCTGGAGAGGCCAAAACCGGCGGCGGTGGTGTCATCCACGACCACCACCAGCAGCCCGAGAGCGGGAATCACGGTGCCGGCGGGCAGGGTCAGTTTGGGCTTTGTCCCCTCCTTGCCGCCGCTGTCGTAGAGTTTATAGCCGCTGACATCCTGCTCTTCGGCGGAAGAGTTGTAGAGTTCAATCCAGTCGGGTTCCGCATCTGTGCCGCGTGAATAGATCTCATTCAGGGAGATATAGACCGGTGGCGGCGGAGGCGGCGGTTGGACCGGGGCTTCGCGCGAGCAGGAGATCACCAGCAGGGCGGCGAAAACCAGCAGCGCGATGAGTAATGAGCGATTTTTCATGTTTCACTCTCCTATGGGTTACAGGGATGCCTGAATTCTCATTTGTACAAAAGAATGGTCGTCATCGCCGAAGAGATTGCCCTTGCGCGTGGCATACTCATCGAGATCGACGATGGAGTAATTGAACATCAGCCGGATATTGGTGTTGGGATAGTAGTTGAGGCCGAGCATCAGTTGCCTGGAAGAACCGCCGTGAATGCCGGCGCCGAGGTCGTTGAGATCGGTATAGCTGACGCGCGCCGCCACTTCCAGAGCGCCCCAATCGTGCTTCGGCTTTTCGACCGGACCGACTTCACCCTCGTCGATGTAGTAGTAGCGGGTCTCGCCGGTCAGCGTCCAGGCCAGGGTCGCATAGGCGCCGCGCAGGTTGATCTCCGGCTTGTCGTACCAGCGAAAAATCTCGGTGGAGAAAGCCTCAGCCTGAAAGTAGAAGGGTCCCTTGATGCCCATCAGCTCATAGTTGTAGCGCGTATAATAATTGACATCCTTGATGTCGCCGGTGTGGAGCTGCTTGGGATCGAAGATATAATTTTCGGTTCTCGTCCTGATCTCGATGGTGTTCTCGGCCAGATCGGGCAGGGTCTCGGGGTTTTTCGAAGAGTAGCCGAAACCGATGTGCAGGTTCTTGCCGTGCTGGTTGACGGGCGCGGCGCTGATGCGGAGGTTGCCGGACATGCCGTCATCGCGCTGACCCTTGTCGACGCGGTTGAAGAGCTCGTGGCCCATGGCTGCCAGGGTGAGCTGGCCGTACTGGTTATAGTAGCGCCCGGAGACGCCGATGCGGCGGCCGAGGGCGAAGGCGTTGGTGGGCGCCGAACGCTCCAGGAAGGTCAGCAGGCGCGAGCTGTTGAGGCGTTCCATGCCGAAGGGCTCCTTGAAATTGCCGACCATGAACGACAAGCCGCTGTTGGGCACGCTGTATTTTATCCACATATCGCGCGCATCGAGGTTGGCTTCCGGGTAGGTCGCCTCGCCGAAATCGACGTCCACCTCCGCCTCCCAGTCCCTGGCCAGTTGCGCCTTCATGGCAAACGTCACACGGCGCAACACGAAACTGCTGCTCATGTCGTTCTTGTTCTCAAAAAAGTGGGCGCCGTCAAACTGGACGCGGGAATCGAACCACCAGCGATAGTCACCGTCCTCGGTCTCAAATACCATCTTGCCATTGCGGACCTCTGCACCAAGCGGCACCTTGTAAGTGCCGCCCGGCACCTTGGCTCCCTGTGCCAGCAAACCCGCCTCTCCTGCGAAGAACAGCACCGCGATGCACAGCGTCGCCGCGTTTTTAAGCCATTGTACTTTCATTGCGTCCATATCCTCTCCTCTGTTAGTTTTGTGGACGTTGTTGGTTGGTTGCTCGGTTATGGTTCATTCGCTTCATTTTCAGGGTATGACATTGCCGTCGTATCAATCACAACCGGGTGCGTACTGTCGGCCGCCGCCATCGCCCGCCGCTCCACCGGGGCAAACGTCTGATTCTGCGGCCGCCCGCCCTCAGGATTGGCCGGGTTCAGGGCCCGTTCGAGGCTCCTCTCCGTCTGGCCATGCCGGACGCTTTCCTCCGCATCAGGCGCATCGATGCGTTCGATCTGATGCACAGCGGGATGCGCGGGCTCTTTCTGAATCACTTCCAGTTCGAACACGTTTTGCATAAAAAAGAGGGCGAAAAAGCTCAACATCGCCGCCATGACCGGCGTGATAATCCATCCCAGGGAGATTTTTATCAAAATCCTGTAATTCAGTCCCCTGCCCCCCTTGACAAGACCGATCCCGAGGATGGCGCCGATGATCGCCTGGGAGCTGGAAACCGGCACCAGGGGGATTGGCGGCAGCCCGATCGCGATCAAGGCGCCCTGCAGACTCTTGGAGGCGAAAATCAGCAACACCAGCGATTGCGCCAGAACGACGATGAGCGCGAGCACCGGCGTGAGCTTGAAGATGTCATTGCCGACGGTCGTCATCATGCGATGCGAATAGGTGTAGATGCCGACGGCGATGGCCAATCCGCCCAGCAGAAAGAGCTGCTGCGTTCCGGAAATCGAAAAGAGCTGGTACACATCGATCGTCTCAAAAGGCGAAGCATGCACAAAAACGCCCATGACGTTGGCGATGTTGTTGGCGCCGAGACTGTAAGCGCCCAGAGCGCCGACCACGATCAGGCCGGTGCGGGTATAGGCATCCAGGCGCAGCATGTGGATTTTGGCCTTGTCCAGGCAGCATCTGAAAATGAAATAGAGCGCCATGGCCAGCAGCGCCGCCAGAACCGGTGAAAATATCCACGACCCGACGATCTTGCCCAGCACGCCAAAATTGATCGGCGATCGCGTGAAACAGTCCCAGCCGATGATGGCGCCCACGATCGCCTGCGTCGTGGAGACCGGCAGCGCCGTCCGCGTCATCCAGGCGACCGTGATCGCCGCCATCAGGGCCACCGTGAAGGAACCGGCAATGGCATCGACGGCGCCGAGGGCGCCCAGCGTCTCGGTGGTGCCCGAACCGGCCGTCACCGCACCGAGTATCACAAACACGCTGGAGATCAGCGCCGCTACCTTGAAGCGCACCATGCGCGTCCCGACCGCGGTGCCGAAGACATTGGCGGCATCGTTGGCGCCCAGGGACCAGCCCAGGAAAAGACCGCTTATGAGGAAAAACCAGATCATCGCGCCCTATTCTCAGATATATCGTTTGATGGTCGCGATGGAAAGACGGTCGCAGACATCTTCCGCTTCTTCCGCGATCAGCTCGGCGTGATAGGCGAAATAGCGCAAATGGATTTTATGGCTCAAACGCAGCTCACGACGGAACACAGCCCGTTTGAAATTCTCGGCCGTTTTGTTGGTCTCCTTGCAGTAGAACAACACCTGATTGATATTGTCGCGCACGGAGGTCAGGTCCCGGAAATAGGCGCGAATGGCCTTGACCATGCCCTCCACCGTGGAGATGGCATAATCCGCCAGATCATTGTAGAGCGGATCGAGATCATCCGGAATATCGGGGATTTCAACCGATATCTGCAGCAATGTTTCGGTGATGCGGTTGAGCACCTTGTCCGAACTCTCCAGCAAACCGAGCACATCACCCCGCGATTCCGGGATCAACGTGCGCAGATAGAGTTTGGTTTCGATGTGCCGGCGCAGTTCGTCGCCCTTCTCTTCCATCTCCTGCAATTGCTGCAACCGCGTCTCAAACTCCTCCAGCCGCCCCTGGAGATAGAGTTTGACACCCTGCTTGAACAGCAAGCCGCCCTGAACGACCAGATCGAGATACTCGTCGATCTGCGCTTCAAGCTGTTTGTGTTTCCTGAATAATACCGTCATAACAACCTTCAGTGATGTTAGGTGGTGGATCAGAGTCCCGCTTAAAATATCCCAAAGACCCCCTGGGGCGTGATGCCCAGATAGCGGAACCACGTCTCTCCGGCGATCATGATCAACACCCAGGCGATCACCATCATGGTGAAGCCGAATTTGAAAGCGTCCGAGAGACTGTAACGATCGGTCTCATAGAGCAGCGCAGCCGGTTTGCTGTTGAAGGGCAGCACATAGACGTGTTCGATCATGAACGCCACCGGCAACGCCAGGCTGACAATGTTGAAACCAAACCGCGTCGCCACACCGATGGCGATGGGCACAAAAATCATGGTACGCATGGTCTTGGACTGAAACAGCAGCGCGCTGAAAATCATGACGCCCGTCAGGAGCAGGTAGAGCACCCAGAAGGGCGTACCTTGCCCGATGCCGAGATGGTCGAACAATGCGTTCACCGAAAGCGACGGCAGATCGGTGACGGCCAGACCGGCGCCCAGTGTGTAGGCCCCCGCGGAGAAGAGCATGAGGTGCCAGGGAATATCGACATCGTTCCACTCGACCACCCCGATGCGCGGCAGCAGCGCGATGATCGCCCCGACAAAAGCCACCGCGGTCGGATCGATGCCGTGCAGGCGGTCAGTCGCCCACAAGGCGAGGATGGCGAGAAAGATGACCACCGACTTAATCTCCTGAAACGCCAGCGGTCCGAGTTTTTGATACTCCTGCCGCAGCCGCTCCATGCCGCCTTCCACCTGCGGCAGCCGCTCCTCCGGCTTGAGCGGAAAAAAGAGGCGCATCGCCAGCAGCATGCCGAGCAGCATCGTGCCCAGTTGAATCGGCAGCATCGCAATCATCCAGTCGGAGAAAAAGATCTTGCCGCCCATGGCGCCGCCGATCAGGGCCACGGCGAGCAGATTCGCCCCGGATCCGGTCATGAAGGAAGCCGCGCCGATGTTGATTTGAAAGAGATTCTGCAGCACGATGCTGCGGCCGAAATTGGTGTGCCCCTCGCCGCTGCGCGCGCCATAGATGGCGGCGATCACCATGAAGATGGGCAGCAGAATGGCCGCCTTGGCCGTCGTTGCCGAAATGAACGCGGATAAAACCAGATTGATGACGATGAAGCTGAGAAAGATATAACCGGCGTTCTTGCCGAAGCGGATGATGAACCACAGCGCAAAACGTTTGGCGACGCCGGTTTTCACCAGCATGCTCGCCAGGACGAAGGACATGATGTTCAACCACATCACCGGATGCCCGAGCTGCGCATAGGCCACTTTATCCGTCAAAACGCCGCTCAGGACCAGTCCGACGATGAGGATGAGCGAAGTCATGTAATTGGGAATCGCCTCGGTGATCCACAGAATCAGACTCGCCACAAAAAAAGCGAGCATGAGTTCATTGCTGCGCGTGAATCCCGCCGCGCCCAGCGCCCCATAGGCGGCCCTGGCCTCTTTGGAAACCAGACTGGCCGCATCGATGTCCTGCAAAAACGGCAGCTTGATCCAGAACGCAAACAACAACCAGGCCAGCAGCGCCAGAAAGGGACCCGACCAGGCCAGATATTTTTCGAATCGCGACTTTTCCCGCTTCGGCAGTTTCTCGATGCGGTAGTTGTGCATGTCCAAAGGATCGTAAGCGCTCATATCATCCTGCTCGTTTGATACCAATCATTCGCCGGCCCTATTTCCAGGTTGTATAGGGCGTCTTCATCAGCATCGAATTGTAGTAGCGGACATCGCCGGTCACCTCTTCGCCGAGCCACTGCGGCTTTTCAAAGGCATCCTCCTCATTGGCCAACTCGACTTCGGCCACAATCAACCCCTCGTTGTCGCCATGAAACTCGTCCACTTCGAAGGTGTGCTCCCCCGCCCTGACCTGGTAACGATATTTGTCGATGACGCCCGGCTCGCAGATTTTCAGCAGCTCTTCGGCCTCGTCGACGCCGATCTCGCGCTCCCACTCGTAACGGCTGGCGCCGGATGCGTTGCCGATGCCCTTGATGGTCAGATACCCTGCGTCACCCTTGATGCGCACCCGCACCGTGCGCTCGGGCACGGAACAGAGATAACCCTGCACAATGCGCGTTTTCTTATGCGCCAGATGGGCGAACGGACCCTTGACGAGAAACTTGCGCTCGACTTCTTTTCCCATACGCCAAAATCTCCTATAACTTGACCCGGTACGGCGAATCTTCGGCCATCGGCGCCATGCCGATGACGCGTTTGATGGCGAGCAGATAGTTGACATTTTCATACCCATCGAGGCCGACCATTTTTTTCGCTGCGAGGATGGCCTCGACATCCACAGATTCGAGATTGGCCGTCATGATCCGGGCGCCGTTGACATAGACATCCGCCAGCTCGGCGATGCAGCCGTTGATGGTGAAACCCGTGCGGCGCTTGAAAATATTCACCGCCGCGAGATCCGGATGCGGCTTGATGATCTCGTTGATGTACTGCTCCAGCGTATAGACCTCCCGTTTGAACGCCGGCACCGCGACGCCAAAGGCGGGAAAGACCTCGTCGCGAATCATCGCCGCCGTCATCGGGAACTGCCCCTTCATGCGCGGATTCCACTGCTCCAGACCCTTCTGCGCCTGGACAAACACCTTGATGTCCATGAGATTGTCGCGGATCTTGGTGTTGTTCTCGTTGTTGGCGGCGGACATGATGTAAATTTCCATACTCTCGCGAATCTGCTCCACCGCGCTCAACTGGCGCATCTTCTCTTCGACGATGCCGAAATTCTGCGCAAAGGCGCGAAACTCAAAGCGGGGTTTGATCTCGGGCATACTTTCTCCTGTACTGATGTGAGACAATTATGCATCACCAACGCAACTTTCATGCCAGGCCCCGCGGCGTTTTTCAAGCACAAAAACGTCAGTCGATGCCCCCCTGGATGCCGAAATATCGTCAATTTAACCATTTTTCGGCGTTTCGGTGCCGATTTTTCGACAATCCGCTTGCTTTTCTCCTCCCTGTTTTGTAGCTTGCAGCATCCATTCGACCCCGGGGTCGATTCCTGTTAACGCGCGCGGAGGTCCATCCCATCATGAAACCCGGCAGACTATTCCTGGCGCTGCTCCTGCTCGTTGTCGGCATTCTGGTGACGATTTTCATCTATCGCTCCATGATGGATATCACCACGCCGCGGCAGGCCCTCGCGCCGCCAACCCGGACGGGGCCGCCGCCGTCCGGGCAGGATACCGTCCACGTGGGGGTGATTTCGCGATTCTCCCCCAATCTTCTCTATGAGGGCTATCAGCCGATTCTCGATTATCTCAACCGCACCACGCCCTATCATTTCACCCTGAAGCTGAGCAGCTCCTACGAACAGACCGTGAGCCAGATCGAGCGCGACGAGATTCAGGCGGCCTTCCTCGGCACCTTTCTCTACCTCAAGGCCCGTAAGGATCACGCCATCCAGTGCATCCTCAAGCCCCTCAACAGCCAGTTCAAGCCGCACTTTCATTCCGTCATCGTCACCCGTTCCGACAGCCCCATCGCCACCATCGCCGATCTCGCCGGAAAGAGACTGGCGCTCCCTTCCCCGCTCTCCTTCTCGGGCAATTGGGTCATTCACTATGAGTTTCAGAAGCACGGCCTGAAAACCGGCGACCTCGACTCGCTCCACCATTTCGGGTTTCATCATACCGTCATTTATCAGGTCCTGCGCGGCAATTTCGACGCCGGGGTCGTCAAGGATCGCGTCGCGGAGGAGTTCCTCGACCGGGGGATTCGCATCCTCGCCGCCTCGGAGCCCATTCCCGGTTCCCCCATAATTGTGAAAAAGTCGCTGGACACCACCATCACCCGTGCCATTCAGACGGCGCTGCTGCAGATCGATGTGCATCAGGAAGAATATCGTGACCTAGTGCGGTCATGGGATCCGGAATTCGCCTTCGGCTTCGCCCCCGCGCATGATCGCGATTACGATGACATCGAGAAAAAGATCGGCGCCATCGAGGCGGTGCCATGACCAGATTGAAAAGTCTGAAAACCCGCATGCTCGTCTACGTCGGAGTGCTCATCACCCTGCTCATGGTGCTGATTTCCATCAGCGTTCTTTTCCAGTGGCGCTCTCTCATCCTCTCCAATCAACGGCAAAACGCCCTGGCGGTGGCGCAGACGCTTTCCGTCTCGATACTGGACGCCCTCATCTATCAGGAGAGCGGCCTGATGCAGAACGAGGGCTTTGTCGAAAACCACATTCACAATTTTCTCAACAAGAATCCGCAAATCAAATTTGTCACCATCCATGACCAGCGCGGCCAGATCATGGTGCGCAGCAGCTATGATGAAAAAGAATCCGTCCGCAGCGACTGGCGCCATTTTCTCCTCGCCGGCCGGCAGGATGGCGAAATGCAAATCTACCACTCCGATCTCCATGGCTGGATTCTCGAAGTTAACCTGCCGCTGCAGATTCACAGCAGGTCGTGGGGCGCCTTGCGCCTCGGATTCGATATCGAACCGACGCGTAAAAAATTGCAGGAGATGTTTTTCCTGTTGTCGGCTTTTACCATCATCACGGCGCTGATCATCCTCACGGTCATCTACTTCCTCATCGACCGGCTCACCAAATCGCTGCGCCAGCTCGTCGCCGAGATGAACCGCTTCGATCTCGAGAACATCCAGCCCGTCGAGATCCAGGCCGAAGAGGATGAAGTCGGCGTCCTCCTCGCCAATTTTGAAAAGATGAAACAGCGCCTCGCGCACTCCCGCAAACAGCTCATCGATGCCCAGAGACAAATCCACAACGCCGAAAAGCTCGCCTCCATCGGCCGCCTCGCCTCCGGCGTGGCCCACGAAATCAACAACCCCCTGCAGGGTCTGAAAAGCTGTCTCTTCGCCATCGAGAAAGAACCGGCGAACCACGCGCAAACCAAATCGTATCTCGCCCTGGCCAACGAGGGACTCGACCACATCGCCGTGATCGTGCAAAAACTCCTCGGGTTCTCCAGACAGCACGCCAAACAGATCACCCGCGTCGATCTCAACGACGCCATCGATAAAGTCCTCTCCCTGCTCGCCTACCGCCTCGAGAAAGCCGATATCACCATCGAACGAAAGCTGGATGACCGGCTGCCGCCGATCGAGGCGGATACCCATCTCATTCAGGAGGTGATTATGAATCTGCTCCTCAACAGCTTTGACAGCATGGAGGAGGGCGGCGTCCTGAAAATCGCCACATCCGTCCGGGCAAACGCCGTATGCCTCTCCGTCTCGGACAGCGGTTGCGGCATCCCCGAGCAAAATCTTGACCGGATATTCGACCCCTTCTTCAGCACCAAAGAGGAGGGCAAAGGCACGGGCCTGGGACTCTCCGTCGCCCTGGGCATCGTGGAAACCCATGGCGGCACGATCACCGCGGCCAGCCGCGAAGGAGAGGGCACCACCTTTGAAGTCATCCTGCCGTTGCAGGGAGGTCTATGAAAATTCTGTTGGTCGAAGACGATAAAGTCTCGCGCATCACGCTTTCCGACACGCTAAAAAAGGAGGGCTACCGGGTGATGGCCTGCGAGAAGGGGCACGAAGGGCTCGAATGGCTCGAGGAGGAAACCTTTGAGGTGGTGATCACTGATCTGCGTCTGCCGGACACCAGCGGCCTCGACATTCTCAAAGCCGCCAGGGAGCGCAACCCGGACGGCACCGTCATCGTCATCACCGGCTACGGCACCGTGGAAACCGCGGTCAACGCCCTGAAGCTCGGCGCCTACGACTATCTGGAAAAGCCCTTTTCACCGGACAAGCTGCTGAGCATGTTGAAAAACATCGCCCAGTTCCACGACGTCATTCGCGAAAACCAGCAGCTCAAGAAACGCATCACCCGCTACGAGAGTCGCGAGATCATCGGCAATGCGCCGGTCATGCAGAAGCTGGTGGCCATCCTGCGTTCGGTGGCCGGCACCGATCACACCGTGCTCATCGAGGGGGAGAGCGGCACCGGCAAGGAACTCGTCGCGCGGTTTCTGCACCAGTTCAGCGAACGCAGCAAAGGTCCCTTCGTGCCGGTCAACTGCGCCGTACTGCCGGAAGGACTCCTGGAGAGCGAACTCTTCGGTCATGAGAAGGGGGCCTTCACCGGCGCCCACCGCCGCCATCAGGGCTACATCGAACGCGCCCACGACGGCACCCTCTTCATCGATGACATCGATGACCTGCCGCTGCAACTGCAGGTGAAACTGTTGCGCGTGCTGCAGGAACGCGAGGTGCAACCGGTCGGTGCGCGCGAAGCCCTCCAGGTCAATTTCCGCGTCCTCTGCGCCACCAAGGTGAACCTCTACAAAATGGTGCAAAAGGGGACATTTCGCGAGGATCTCTTCTACCGGCTGAATATCATCACCGTGACCGTGCCGCCGCTGCGCGATCGCAAGGAAGACCTGCCCATCCTCATCGACTACTTTATCAAAAAGCACCACCACGGCGACACGCCCCCGCGGCTGAAACCGCAACAGCTGGAAACACTGCTGCACTACGACTGGCCGGGCAATGTGCGCGAACTGGAGAATATCGTGCAGCGATTTTTGGCCCTGCCCCGGGATGTGGATTTTTTGCACTTTGCCGCGACCGTGGATTCCACCCGCGCCAGGCACGTGCCTGGCACAGTCGCGGCAGAAGGGATCGACGGCGGACTCTCCTTTGATGAACTCATCCTGGCCAGGGAGAAGGAACTGATCGACCGGGCCATGGAGCAGGCGAATAACAATATCAGTTCCGCCGCGCGGCTGCTCAAACTGCCGCGCACCACCCTGCAGAGCAAACTGGAGAAATGGCAAAAACACTCGTAACATATCGGCCATTCAACAGCAGCGAACTCTGTTCCGCGCACCGCCGTGGCCATGCCACAGGCTTCTCCTGTCACAGATGCCTCTCGGTGCAAGCGCTGATGCCTTGCCGGCGCAGCAGGTGGCTGCGGCGCGCATGCGCTGATCAGCGGCTACCCATAAACCGTCATGGACGCAGGGCCGGAACCAACCGCCGTGAGCGGCGAAATTCATCGACGATCGGCCATCATGAGAACAAATCGTATACCTTGTGCGTTGTGTTAATAGCGCCTGTTGCGATTTTTTTCAACCGTTACAGGCCATGAGACAGGCAGACGTCTTCTCCGCAAAATCTGCCTTGACCCCGATGACGCCAGGAGATTCGCCATTCGCTGTTTCATTGTGGTCCCTTCATCGAACTAATAAATTCTGGTAAAATAGATGCGCAAGGTTGCCAAAACATCCCTTCTTCGCATTACGCTGTTCGCTGCGGTGTTGTTGCTGATCGTGATTCTGCCTTTTCGTATGCCCTGTACCATAAAAACCATCGGCCGGGTGCACCCGGTGCGTTCGTGGTCGGTGGTACTGGCCTCGGACGGTCAGCTGTCGACTTATTTGTGGAACAACCAATCGGGCCTGGCGGAGAGGGTGACGGTGACGCAATTGCAGCGCGGCGATGCCGTGAATTTTCAACTCCACTCCGCCGTGCTCAACGCCCCCGCCGTTACCGCGGGAGATACGATCGCCCTGCTGGACTCCCCCGACCTGTCTCAGGCGTTGACCGAAAAAAAGGGCCAACTGGCATCTGCCGCAGCCGCGCTGCAAGTTGCGCTGAGCGGTGAGAAGGCGCCTGTGGTGGCAGAAGCGCGGCAACAGGTCGAACAAGCCATCCTCGAGGCTGAGGAACAAAAAAAGATCGCCGACCGTCTCGCACATTTGCACGCCCGCAACCTGGTCTCCATTCAGGAATATGAACTGGCTCTGGCGACGCAGCGCGTCTATGAGTCGAATATCGGCATGGCCCGCGCCAGACTGGCGAGTGTCGAGAGCGGCGTCAAGCCGGAAGAAGTGAATGTGATCCGCGCGCAGATCGCGAATCTGCAAGAGGAGATCAGGGTGCTGAAAAAAAAGGCCGCCGGCTATGTGCTGCTGGCGCCGATTTCAGGCATTCGCATGCAACATTATGCCTCCGACACGCTGGTGACCATCGCTGCAGGGGACTCTTTCATCATCACCATGCCGGTGAAAGCGACGGATCGCGCCCTGATATCCCTTGACAACACGGTTCGTATCCGCTCCAGCGATCGCATGGCGTTTGCCGACGGCCGCATCGTATCGATCAATCCCATGCTGCAGCTTTTGAACGGCGAACAGGTTTTCTGGGTTGTGGCGAAAGTAGAGCACTCCTCCGGCCTGATTCCCGGACTCTTTGCACGGTGCGAAATCCGCTGCCCGCCTCTGGGCAAATTGCAGTTTCTGCGGCGATTTTTGCAGTGAGAGGCCATGCTCAGATATGAGTACAAATATCTCGTGCCCAATACGCTGCACGATGCCTTGCGCAAGCGGCTGGATCCCTTTGTCGAAGAGGACCGTTTCGCGCACATCCGGCCGCAACACCAGTATACGGTGCGCAGCATCTATTTCGACACCGCAACCAGTCGAAATTATCACGAAAAAGTGGACGGCATCGAACGGCGTAAAAAGATCCGCATTCGCGGATACGATTACTCCACCCGGGATGAGAACAGGGTCTTTTTGGAGATCAAGAGGAAATATGGCGCCTTCATCATCAAGAACCGGGCGCCGGCGCGCTGGGCCGATTTACAGGAACTCCTGGCGAATCGTGATATCGAGAAGCATATCCAGACAGGGCCTGGATTCGAAAATGCAAAAGCGGATGCCCGGCAGTTTTTTTATCATGTGATCTCCGCTGCCATGCGCCCGGTCATTCTCGTCACCTACGAACGGGAAGCTTTTTATGTCACCTTCGACCGCCGGATTCGCATCACCTTTGACAAGAACATCCGTTTCCGCCTCACGCAAACCATGGAACCGCTTTTTGAAGAAGAAGCGCTGCTGCCGTTGATCACGGATCATTTTGTCCTTGAGTTAAAGTTTCATGACAGTTTGCCGGAATGGATGCTGGATATTCTCACGGATTTCGGGTTACAGCGCCGCTCGTTTTCCAAGTACACGCTGTCGCTGGAGCGCGCACTCAGACCGCAAAAGCAGCGCATCAGAAGAATGGGTTGATGAACCCGGTGAACCTGTACAGGACCCAGCCCGGATAAACCGGAATCGTATGAGGCGGGCAGGCGGCTCGTCCGGCTGCTTTGGCCAATTTTCCATTGATATAATTGTCACCGTGCAGTGATCAGGAAGGCAGAACGCAGAATCATGATGCAGGAATTCAGTACCATATTCGTCACCAACATCTCTTTCGAACAGATGATCTTCAATCTCGCCTTCGCGCTCTTTTGCGGCCTGGCGATCTCCTGGATCTACCGTGTGACCTATCGCGGCCCGGGGTTTTCCGTCAGTTATGTGCATGCCCTGATCTATCTCGCCATGATCACCGCGGTGGTCATCATGGTCATCGGCAACAATCTCGCCCGCGCCTTTGGACTGGTCGGCGCCATGTCGATCATCCGTTTCCGCACCGCCGTGAAGGATACCGCGGATATCATCTTTATCTTTTTCAGCCTCGCCGTCGGCATGGCGGCCGGTGTCGGCATGCATAAACTTGCCATCGGCGCCACCATGATCATCGGTATTGTGATGATCGCCCTGGCCAAAAGCGATACCATCATGCCGTTGGGACGAAAATTTTTGCTGCAGTTCACCCTGGAGAGCGAGTCCCCGGAATCAGCGCCCTATCAAACCATCCTCAAGCAGTACTGCCGCACCTTTAAATTGATCAATGTCAAAACAGAAGAGGAGAATCTCTTCGAGATCTCGTTTTATGTGGATCTGCGCGACGAACAAAAACATTACGAACTGGTGCGCGCGTTGAAGAACGTGGCGGGGTTGTCGCGGGTCAATCTCTTTTACGACGAAGAAGCCATATAAAGCCGACATCATGGCAGGCTGGCCCACGCCAGGCCGCGGTTGAGCACATTGGCCGGTATTACATGACCACCGCTAAAGTTCACCAGCTCGACGCGCATGCCGCGCGCGTGCAGCCAGCCGTGCGCATCCAGCGCCGCCTCATGGCCGATCGCCTGATCCTGGAGGCCGTGCGCGATGAAGACCCGCAATCCCGCCGCCTTTTCGATGTCCCGTTCCGTGATGCCGGCAGGGCGCAAATTTTCCACCCGCAGGGCGCCGCCGAAACAGAGGATGGCGTTGAATAACCGCGGATATTTCAGGCCCGTCAGGCAGGCGTAAGCGGCGCCCTGGGAAAAACCCAGCAGATAGACCTGCGAGACCTTGTAGCGCTCCCGGGCCTGGCGCACCACCGCGGCGATGTAGTCGAGCGTGAGCGGATCGGCCATCTCCCACACCTGTTCGTCTTTAATCTGAACAGCCCAGGAATAGCGGTTCATGCTGGCATTGTCATTCTGCGGATAAGGATAAGGACCTTCCGGCGTGATGAAGATGAAGTCGCGATCGGCAAAATCGCGATAGAGGGTGATCATGTCATCGGCATTGCCGCCGTTTCCGTGCAGGCCGACGAGGAGCGGATATTTCTTCCCGGCCTGATAATTATCCGGCAGCCGCACCCGGCACTTCATCGCCTTTTCGCCCTTAAAGTAAATGATCTCGCCGCTGTTCCGGCTCATCCGCCGCGCCTCGACCATCAGCGTGTCGAACCCGGGATGGCCCCGCAGCGGCGCCAGATCGGGATCGCTCACCAGTACGTCATAGGCGTTGAAACCGCCATCCAGGGCGCGGCGCAGATAGCGCATGGCGAGCGCCGCTTTGCCGAGCCGGGCGTAACAACAGGCGAGATTGTAGATGAGACGCGCATCGCCGGGATCGAACTGCAGCGTATAAAGATAGTGGCGCGCCGCCTCTTCGTACTGCTGTTCCCGCAGCAGCGCATCCGCCCGGGCGGTCAGGGCCCGAAGATCGATATCCATGAAATCGCCGGCCCGTTCATGATAGATATCCACCTCCGCCGGCCGGGCCCAGCGGCCCGATTGGGCCCGGGCTGCCGCGGCGCTGAAAAAGACGAGAGCCACGAGGCCAAAGATCATTCTGCGCATGACGGTCATTCCCCCCGATTATTGCCGGCCCATCGCCGCCGCTTTGGCCTGGATGGCCGGGATGGCCTGCTCCATATAGGCGCGCACATCCTCATAGCGGAAGGTGCGCTCCGCAAACGTCCGTTTCTCCAAAGCGTTCAAAAATCTCGCCCGAAATTCCTGAAAATAGGATCCGTAAATATGATAGCTGTCGGCCTGATGGACATAGCGGCCGGGGAGGACGATGCGGCCGCAGAGCGCGGCGATGCGCTGCGCGATGCGCTGTTGCAGCTGCACCAGGGCGAACATGTTCATAAAAGCCGCCTTGTAGGCGTCATTGGAACGGAAGCGCACATTGGTATTGAGGTACCAGGTCTGATCCTCGCCCGGCATGAGGCGGCACCAGATGCTCTGCAGACAGGCGGGGTCGTAGCAGGTGTTGTCCTCCCACACCTTCCAGGTGATCGCCTGGGCGCGGCGCGTGTGCGGCGTTTTCGCCAGTTTCTGCGCGATCCCTTCGATCTGATCGAAGGTTTCCGCGACGCCCGGCACCGTATAGCCGAAGAGGCGCTGATGATAGGTGTATTCCCAGCGTGTGTCCTCCGCGCCGGCCGACGCATCGCGCACGCAGTGATCCTTGATGCCGTCGAGGACTTCGAGGACGTACTCCTGCAGATCCTCGAGACCGCCGGGAAGGTCCTGGTGAATCATGGGCTCCGCCACGGGATCGCGCACCACAATGGTCATGGTGCAATCCTTGCTGGGCGGATCGCCGGCTTTGTCATATTCGGTCTTGACGTCGCAGCCGTTTTGATAGACGCTGATCAGCGATTTTTCCCAGGCCTCGGCCAGGCAACTTCCTTCCACGAACAGTACCGGTATGTGACCCTGCATGTAATCCTCTCCCATGTTAGAATTTCCTGAACCGGGCGATTATTTCAGCCCGGCGAAAATGAATAACCTTCGCAAGGTGGTCTCAGCACTGACCGCTGGATTCAGGAACTTGATATTTTCACACCCAATATAAAAGTAATCTGTGGACAATGCAAGGGAGATAATTGTGGTTTAAAGAGGGTGTGCACAAAACTGTCATGGTGTAACCATCTTTTAGGTCCCGCGGCAGGCGTGAAAACAACCATCACCTGTTTCCTGGAACACGATATCCAAAAATTATGCTATCGCATTGCACCGGCATCAAAGCTTTTTCCGCACTGGCTTGCGCACTCCCGGGCCGCTGTTCCTGGCCCGGAGTTGGCACGCGTATTCAATTTGTCGGATGGTGATTTTGAAATAATTATTCTCCCTTTCCTGTTATCTCACACAAAAGCGTAACTGCAAAACAGAAGAGATAACACATGAAAAAATGTTTCCATCTTTCATTAATATTGATCTTGGCAAGCATGCTGCTGGCTAATTCGGCATCGGCCCAGCGGTATGGCAAAATCACCGGCCATGTCTTCGATGCCGTCACCAAAGAAGCTTTGATCGGCGCCAACATCCAGGTCGTCGGTTCGACCCTGGGCGCGATCTCCAACGTCGAAGGTGCTTTCACCCTCGACCGCGTCCCCGAAGGCGCGGTGACGCTGCGCATCTCCATGGTCGGATACAAGCCGGTCATCGAGCCCGAACTGATGCTGAGCAGCATCAAACCGCTGGAGGTTAAAATCCCCTTGAACCAGACGGTCATCCAGGGCGCCGATGTCACCATCAGACCCAATTACTTTGAGGCGGTAACGGACAAGCCGTTGAGCGTACAGACGCAAACCTACGCCGAAATCCGCCGTCTGCCCGGCGGACTCGAAGACGTGGTGCGCGCCATCTCGATTCTGCCCGGCGTGGCCCAGGCGCAGAACGGCCGCAATGATCTCATCGTCCGCGGCGGCGCACCCTCGGAGAATCTCTACGTCATCGACGGCGTGGAGGTGCCCAACATCAACCATTTCGGCACCCAGGGCGCCACCGGCGGCCCCCTCAGCTTTGTCAATCTCGATTACGTCGCTAATACCACCTTTTCCACCGGCGGCTTCGGCGTGCGCTATGGCGACCGCCTATCTTCGGTGACCAACATCGAACTGCGCGAAGGACGCTCGGACCGCTGGGGCGGTAAAGCCACCATCTCCGCCTCGCAATTCGGACTCAATCTCGAAGGCCCGCTCTCCCAACAGGGCACCCTGGTTTTTTCCGCGCGGCGCAGTTATCTCGATTTCATCTTCAAGGCCGCCGGATTCGCCTTTGTACCGGAATACTGGGACTTTCTCATCAAGAGCGAATACAAACTCGGACCCAGGGACCAGCTCTCGTTCACCGCCATTTCGGCCATCGATGACGTCAAACTCTTTAACGACACCGCTGAAAAACGCTACGACAATTCCCGCGTCATCAAAAGCGACCAATATCAGGCCGTGGCCGGATTGACCTGGCGGCATCTCTTTTCATCGGGCTATACCACGGTCGCGCTCAGCAATAATATCTATCGCTACGATCTGATGCAATCCGATACGTCGCAAAATGCCATCTTTGTCAACAACTCGCTGGAACGCGAAACGCTCCTCACCGCCAACCTGGTTTGGAAGCCGGCCAAACGCACGGAAGTGACCTTTGGCGGTCAGGCGCGCGCCGTGCTCTTTGACAGCGAAGTCAAATT
Organism: Candidatus Zhuqueibacterota bacterium; assembly: GCA_963169875.1. GTDB lineage: Bacteria > Zhuqueibacterota > Zhuqueibacteria > Residuimicrobiales > Residuimicrobiaceae > UBA2214. Next base: position 23,046 of record CAUJEL010000176.1, on the reverse strand, counting down.
GCCAACCTTCACGACGCCCTTTGGCCAGACCCTCAATGTGGATGCGATAGTCGACACCACCGCCATCAAGGGCGCGGCGTGGCTGCAATGGGTGCAAAAGAGCGGTCCCTTCACCCTGACGGCCGGCGGCCGCATGGACTATTTCAATCTGATCGAACAAGGCGCCGCGTTTTCACCACGGGTCTCCGTGGAATACGACTGGGGCGTACTGACCAAATTCAGCCTCAGCGCCGGCCGCTATCACCAGGCGCCCGCCTATATCTGGCTGGTCGCCAATCCCGCCAACCGCACCCTCAAACACATCCAGGTGGAACAGTATATCCTCGGCGTCCAGCAGCTGCTCAAGGACGACGTCAAGCTCAATGTGGAAAGCTATTATAAAAAATACAGCCGCTATCCGGCCAGCACGCTGCAGCCGTGGCTGGTCATGGCCAACACCGGCGCGGGTTTCGGCGGCGCCGAAGAGGGTTTCGCCTCCTTCGGCCTCGATCCCCTGGTGAGCGAAGGCAGCGGCTGGGCGCGCGGCATCGAACTCTTTTTGCAGAAACGCATGGCGCGCGTGCCGCATTACGCCCTGCTCAGTATCAGCTATAATGAATCGAAATTCAAGGGACTTGACGGCGTGCTGCGCCCCAGCAGCTTCGATCAAAGGTGGATCGTCAATTTCGGCGGCGGTTATGTGCCCAACAGCCGCTGGGAGTTCAGCGCCCGCTTCCGCCTCGCCACCGGCCGGCCCTATACGCCCTATAACGCCGATTACAGCAAGTCGGCCGATAACTACAATTCGAGCCGCATTGATGTCAATCACTCGCTGGACGTGCGCGTGGACCGGCGCTGGAGCCTGGGTTCGATGTATCTCATCACATACATCGACATCCAGAACATCTACAACCGCTCTTTTAGCGATGTGCCGCGCTGGAATGAATACAAGCAGGAACTCGACGACAGCTCCAGCATCGGCATCCTGCCCTCCATCGGCATCAGCGCCGAGTTTTAATTTGCTTCTGAACTGAGCGATCGTGGTGTTTCCACCTTCCATGTTAAACATCTATTGAGCACGGATCACTCAATTCATTTTTTTTTAAATTAAAATCCCGGTTTCACAACCAAAGTGAAACCGGGATTTTTTGTTATTGCATTTTGGGGGCGATTAGCAGAATAACGGGGCGCGGCAGACCATCGGCCGATCAAACTCTTCAGCGTGCACGAAGCTCAGAGCAATGCCGCAATCGTCAAGGCCGAAGGACACCGCATCGGCGGGCAATCCTTATTAAAAAACCTTTCAGACCGCATTAAAATACTTTCAAGGTAGAATCTCTTCCAGCGCCGTCCCCAAATCGGGGTGTTTGAACTGAAATCCAGCCTCCAGCAATCTCCCGGGCACGACCCGGGCGCTGTTGAGCAGCATCTCCTGCGCCATCTCTCCCATGACCGTACGCAAGACAAAGGCGGGCACGGCAAAGAACGCGGGCCGGTGCAAGCGTCGCGCCGCTCTTTTCGTAAAAACAGCATTGCTGACCGGGTCCGGCGCCGTAAAGTTTAAGGCGCCAGAGAGCTGCGGCTGTTCCAGAACAAAAGCCAGGCCGCGGTGGACATCCTGCATCGTGATCCAGCTCCAATATTGACGGCCGCTGCCCAATTTCCCGCCCAGCCCCCAACGCAACAGCGGCAGCAATTTACCCAGTGCCCCTCCGTTTTTGTCAAGAATGATGCCGAAGCGGGGATGCACCACACGGATGCCGGCCTGACGCGCCGGTTCCGCGGCTGCTTCCCATTCAGCGCAAACCCCGGCGAGAAAGCCGCGGCCGCGCGGCGCCGACTCGTCCAGTTCCGCATCGCCGCGGTCTCCGTAAAATCCCGTCGCTGAAGTGCTGATGAACACCCGCGGCGGCTTCTTCAAACCCGCCAGGGCGGTGCTCAGCAACCGTGTGCCGTCGCGGCGGCTCGACAGGATGCGCTCCTTTTTGGCGCGCGTCCAGTAACCGGCGAGATTCTCGCCGGCCAGATGGATGACCGCATCCACTCCCTCCAGCGCGGCACCGTCGATCTCGCCAGCCGCGGGATTCCAGTAGATTTCCTGTGCGGTTGCCCGGTCTTTGCGCCGCACCAGCGCATGGATTTCGTGACCCGAATGCTCCAGATGGCGCACCAGTCCCCTGCCCACCAGTCCGGTGGCGCCCGTTATCGCTATTTTCATCGCGAGCCTTTCCTCTATGAGATGGGATACTTGTTTCAATGTATGAAAATCCATCCTTCAAGTCAAGCGCGAGCAGGGATTTTCCCCGCCCTGCGCCGCCCGTTGAATAATTTCTTGGAATTCCTCTCCCGATTGGTTAATTTACCCGCAGCAAAAAGCTTCAGGCTCAGCATCGCAGATTGTACCACGACCCGTTCACCGAAAAAGAGGTGCGTTATGAATCGATTCAAGACCGGCATTTCCCTGCCAGCCCTGCTGTTAATCCTCTGTTCACCCCTGGCACTGTTTGCCCAAACCCTCGACCTGGAATCGCAGGTCATCGAGTACACCCTGGACAACGGCATGAAACTGCTCATGGTGGAACGGCACGAGGCGCCGCGGGTGGTCTGCCACATCTATTATCGCGTCGGCGGCGTTTACGAACGTCCCGGCATCACCGGCATCTCCCACTTCCACGAGCACATGATGTTCAAGGGCACCCGCACCATGGGTACCAGTGACTTTGAAAAGAACGATGCCATCAACCGTCAAATCGATGAAGTGATGGATAAAATCTACCGCGAAAAATTCTGGTCCAAAAATACGGATCCGGAAAAAATAAAAATCTGGCAGGCACAGGCCGACAGTCTGATGCGCGCTGAAAAAGAGACCATCATCAAGGACGATCTCTGGGAATTCTACATGAAAAACGGCGGCACCGGACTCAACGCCTCCACCGGACAGGAGATCACCGGCTATTACGTCACCCTGCCCAGCAACAAGGTCGAATTGCAGATGTGGCTGGAATCAGACCGCCTGATGAACCCCTGTTTTCGCGAATTCTACTCCGAAAAAGAGGTGGTGCGCGAGGAACGCCGTCTGAGCGAAAATCGTCCCGGCTGGCTCTTTCAGGAGCAGCTCAATGCCTCCTTCTTTGCCGCATCGCCCTACTCCTGGGGCGTCATCGGCTGGGATGTCGACTTGCAAAAAGTGACCCGCCAGGACATGTACACGTTCAACAAAACCTGGTACATCCCCAATAACGCCGTCGCCGTCTACGTCGGCGACATCCAGCCCGCGGAGATCATCGCCATGGCCCAAAAGTACTTTGGCCGCATCCCCAAAGGCCCGGACCCCGAGCCGGTGCGCACCACGGAACCGAAACAGTACTGCGAAAAGCGGCTCTACGGCGAAGCCGATGCGCCGCCCTCGGTCAGCATCTACTACCACGTCCCGCCCGAAGGACATCCGGATGACGCCGTCATCCGCGTGATCAGCGGTCTCCTCAACGGCAACACCGGCCGGCTCTACAAGAAACTCGTCAAGGAAAAAGGCATTGCCGTGGATGCCTATGGCTACGGCGGCGGCATGGCCTATGCGGGGCGCTTTGCGGTGGGCGGCCGTCCCAAGGCGGCCGCCGGCCACACGCCCGAAGAACTGGAACAGGCCATTTATGAAGAACTCGAAGACCTGAAAAATACCCCGGTCCCCGATTATGAGCTGCAAAAAGTCAAAAACCGCACCGAAGCCTTCTTGATCCGCGGGCTGAGTTCCAGCATGCGCCTCGCCGCGCAATTGGGACGCAGCGAACTCGGTCTGGGCTGGCGCGACATCCCCGCCTCCCTGCAGCGTCTCAAAACGGTCAGCGCCGAGGATGTCATGCGCGTGGCGCAGCTCTACTTCGTCAAGGACAATCGCACCGTGGGCATTCTCGTGCGCAAACAATAACCGCCACCCCGTTCGCACAGTCACCATGGAATAAACGACCGATCTCGGAGGAACCCATCATGTTCAATACCCTGAAAACATACATTCCCTGCCTGGTGCTGATACTGCTCCTGGCGGTACAGAGCGGCATCGGGCAAATCCCGGCGCATCCCAAAGAGCTCTCTTATGAAGAACTGACCTACCAGCCGCCCAAAGCCGCCGACCATCGTCTCGAACTCGCCAACGGCATGATCGTCTATATACAGGAAGACCATTCGCTGCCCCTGTTTGATGCGACCGCCATCATCCGCACGGGAACCGTCTACGATCCCGCGGATAAAATCGGCGTGGCGGCGATGACCGGCGCCGTCCTGCGCAGCGGCGGCACCACCACCATCAGCGGAGACGATCTCGACGAACGGCTCGACTTCCTCGGCGGCTCGATCTACTCCAGCATGGAAAAAACATCGGGGCGGGTCACCCTCTCCGTGCTCAAAAAAGACATCGATGAGGGATTGAAGCTGTTCGCGGATCTCCTCATGAATCCGGCTTTCGAAGAGGCCAAGATCAAAATCTACAAGGATAGGGCCATCGATGCGCTCAAAAACAGCAACGACAACCCGCGCACGGTGCTGGATCGCGAATTCCGCAAACTGCTCTACGGCGACCATCCGCTGGTGCGCACAGAGAGCAAATCGGGCATCGAATCCATCACCCGCCAGGATTTGCTGGCCTTTCATCAAACCTGTTTCGCTCCGAACAACATCATCCTCGCCGTGGCCGGCGATTTCGACAAAACCGAACTGATCGAAAAACTGAACGCGGCGTTTGCCGGCTGGGCGAAAAAGAAAATCGATCTGCCGAAAATCCCGGACGTCGCCGCCAAAAACCGTCCCGGCGTCTTCATGGTGCAAAAGGAGATCAACCAGGGCTATATCAATATCGGGCATTTTGGCATCAAGGAGAGCAACCCCGATCTCTTCGCCATCAATCTCATGAACTTTATCCTCGGCGGCGGCAGCTTCACCAGCCGCATCACCACCAAGGTGCGTTCCGACGAGGGACTGGCCTACAACACCGGCTCGCGATTCGAAAACCAGCGCGACGTCCCCGGGCTCTTCATGGGCTATGTGCAAACCAAATCGGCGACCGTGCCCTATGCCACGACGCTGATCCTCAACGAATTCAAACGCATCCGCACCGAGCCCGTCTCCGACGCCGAGATGGCGACGGCGAAAAACTTTTTCCTCGACAGCTTTCCGGACCGCTTCTCCACCGCCATCAGCGCCATGACCACCCTCGCGACCCTGGAATATGACGGCTTCCCGGGGAATTATTACGACACCTGGCGCGACAAGTACAACGCCGTGACCAAACAGGATATCCAGCGCGTCGCACAAAAATATATCAAGCCCGGCGAGATGTCGCTTTTCATCGTCGGCGATATCGAAAAGTGCAAGGCTGGCGACGACAAACATCCGGGCAAACTGGAGGATTTCGGCAAGATCACGGTGATCGCGCTTAAAGATCCCATGACCGCTAACTGAGGACGGGTTGCGCGCCGGGGCATGAACCGCAGGCGATCCGATCATGGCCGGGAACGGCTCCAGCAAAAAAAAAAAATGCAAGGATCCTGCGGCTCTGCCTTGACGCCATTCGGGCGGAATCGCAGCGCGAGCCCCGAGTGCCTGGCACCTCGCTCCGCGCAGGCGGACCCGTGGCAATTTCGGCTGAATGCGTGCCATGGCAAAAAGCCGGCGCGACAGGGCACGCGCAAGGATGGCATCGGGCAGGCGCTCCCCTGCAGCGGGGCTTGCGGGCCTGCCATGTTTCCTTAGGTTTCATCAGCCGCTGCACCTGACGGCGGAATCTTACAATAACATTTCATACATATCATACTCAATACGATAGGACGCTCCCGTGAAAATCTTCGTTCCAGGCCGCATCTGTCTCTTCGGCGAACACTCCGACTGGGCCGGCAGTTACCGCCGCATCAATGCCAATATCGAAAAAGGCTACACCATCATCACCGGCACCGACCAGGGTATCCATGCCGAGATCGAGCCGCACCCCACCTCGCTGGTGCTCTCCTCCACCACACCCGCGGGCGAGCGCGTCGGTCCCTACGAAATTCCCATGGAACTCTCCGCCCTGCACGCGGAAGCGCAGCGCGGCGGCTTCTGGAGCTATATCGCCGGCGTGGCGTATCAGGTGCTCACCCACTACCATGTCCGGGGACTGGTCATCGACAATTTTAAAACCGACCTGCCCATCAAAAAAGGGCTCTCCTCCAGTGCGGCCATCAGTGTGCTGGCCGCCCGCGCCTTCAACCGCGTCTACGATCTCAAAATGACCACCCGCGGCGAAATGGAACTGGCCTACCAGGGCGAAATCACCACGCCCTCGCGCTGCGGCCGCATGGATCAGGGCTGCGCCTTCGGCAACCGCCCGGTCTTGATGACCTACGACGGCGACCTCCTCGAGACGAGTGAATTGAAAGTGGGCGGCGAACTCTATTTTGTCATCGTTGATCTCCAGGCGCAAAAAGACACCATGGAAATCCTCAAACGCCTCAACCGCTGCTATCCCTTTCCGGAAACCACCCTGGAAAAGGGCGTGCAGGAACTTTTGGGTCCGATCAACAAGCGCGTCACCCACCAGGCGATCGAGGCGATTCAGCAGGCCGATGCCCAACGCCTCGGGGCGCTGATGATCGAAGCGCAGGGCTTTTTCGACCGCTACGCCACGCCAGCCTGTCCCGAAGAACTCACCGCGCCCGTGCTGCACCGGGTGTTGAATTATGAACCCCTGAAACCGCACATCTGGGGTGGCAAAGGCGTGGGTTCGCAAGGCGACGGCACCGCTCAGTTCATCGCCCGCAGCGAAACGGATCAGCAGGCCATCGTCGAGATCCTCGAACGCGATCTCGGCATGTCGACGCTCAAGCTCTCGATCCGGCCGGGCCAAAAAGTGCGCAAGGCGCTTATCCCCGCGGCCGGATTCGGCACGCGTCTCTTCCCGGCCAGCAAAGCCACCAAGAAGGAGCTCTTCCCCATCGTCGATCGCGACGGCATCGCCAAACCGGCAATCCTGCTCATCGTCGAGGAGGCCCTGGAGGCGGGCATCGAAGAAGTCATCATCATCGTCCAGGAGGACGATCTCGATGATTTCCAAAACTTGTTCAATGTGCAGATATCGATTGAGAACTATAACAAATTGCCGCGGCATTTTCAGGACTATTCGCAGCGCATTTTAGAGATGGGCCGCCGCATCCGCTTTGTCTTTCAAACCACGCAGGAAGGTTTTGGCCACGCGGTTTATTGCGCGCGGGAAGCCATCGGCAACGAACCCTTCCTGCTCATGCTGGGCGATCACCTCTACCGCTCCGAGGGCGAGCGTTCCTGCGCGCGCCAGCTCCTCGATGCCTACGAGCAGCACGGCGTCAGCGTGGTAGGCCTGCGCCGGACGCCTCAGGAGATGATCGGCAATTTTGGCACTGTGGGCGGCAACTGGATCGAGGATAACCGTCTCCTGAATGTCACGGAATTCGCCGAAAAGCCGACGCTCGATTATGCGCGCACCAATCTGCAGATACCGGGATTGAAAGAGGATGAGTATTTGACGGTCTTTGGACAGTACATTATCCGGCCGCAGCTGTTCGATTTCCTCGAAGAGCACATCGCCAACAACGTGCGCGAGCGCGGCGAGTTCCAGCTCACCTCGGCGCTCGACCGCCTGCGGCGTCAGGATGGATTCAATGGTTTGATCATCAACGGGAAACGTTTCGACATCGGTCTGCCGGATTATTATCTGGATACATTGCGGGAGTTTCGCAAGGGGTGAGGGTCTCGTTTATTGCGCCAAGGCAAAATATTCTCCGAGTGATCAGAGGGGAGCATCTTCAGCCTTGATCTGTCGAACTGCGCGGAGAACATCCTGCATTATGCCAAAGTGGTTGTCCTCCGCGTCTTTGCCAAAGCGGCTGACAGGACCGATCTTCGAATTCTTGAAAATCGATACATAGAAACGGGCCGCTTCCTCTGCCTGGCCGTCGAACCAGAGACAGGGCGTAATTGGATGGGACATATTCATCTTCCTGATTATTTTTCACCGCAATTGAACATCCACTGCACACCGAATTGATCCGTACAGCTGCCGTAATAATCGCCCCAGAACATCTCCTGCAGCTCCATGGTGACTTTACCGCCTGCCGACAACGCCTCAAAAAGTCGTTTGGTTTCAGCTCTGGTATCCGGACTCAGCATGATGTGCGTGTTATTGCCTGATTTGATCTGGAATCCCATCGACTCTGGTGCATCGGATCCCATTAGCAGGTGACCACCCAACAGGGGGAGTTGTATGTGCATGACCAGATGTTTGTCCTCTTCGGCCAAGGGTGGCATGTCTTCGGCGGGCGGAACATCCTTGAACCGTGCGATGCCACCGCCGCTGAACTCGCCGCCAAAAATGGATTTATAAAAATTGAAAGCTTCTTCCGTGTTGCGGGAAAAATTGAGGTAGGTACTGACGGTTGCCATGATCGTACTCCAATCTGATGTACATCCACTGCTGAGTGGTGAATGAGCTATGCTAAGATAACGAATTCAGCCAAAATGCTATTCCAATCGGATTGAGCAGAATCACGGTGAAACACCCTGATGCAGCAAATCTCGGCAGAATTCATTTAGCTTGACTTTCTGCCCTGCAAATCATATTCTATTAGATAGATACCCACACCTCAAACCGGGGCCTGAAGCAATGAAAACAACTCATTTCAGATTTCTATTAATGACTTGTGCATCGTGAGAGTCAACCATGAAAGCCTTCAAGATCGCCTGCATCACCTACTGCGTCCTTTATGTGCTTACGACCTTCGTTGGCACCTGGGATATTGAACATGCCATGACGCAGGAATTCCTCGCGTGGAAGGATAAGCGCCACAACTGGGATCCTGGCTATCCCTCGTTCTATGTCCACGCAGAATCTACGCCGTTGATTTTTCTCATCAAGGTGAAACACGGTGTGCAGATAGCCCCCCTTGCCGGCGCAGGGCATACGTCTTATTATTTGTGGTTTTTCGGATACAAAAAACCGTTAACCACATCGCAAGAATGGGTTTCTTGAGGTGGTGCAGTTTAAAAGGGGTCGGACCATATTATTTAATTGTTTATTTTAATATTAAACCCTTTTTTGCCCCAAAAGCGCCATGGAATGCATTTTTGCCTTCCATAATGCATTCCAAGGTCTATTTGCAGGCGTTTCTCGTGTCCCTGAACTTGCTTGGTTCATAGTTGATTTGGTCCGACCCCGGATTGAGGTTCTTACCCTGCAAACCATTATGGGCAGCCGTCCTTTCCAGTAATCCCTAATTCAAACGTATTCCCATGTAAAACCGTCGACCTGCTGTAGGACCCCATATCATGGAAGAATCGAACCAGGGACTGAAAGGATCGTTCCATCCCAGAATGGGCTGTTCCTGACGGAATCCGGTCAGGTTTTCCCCCCCGACATAGACCTCGATTTCACCCAAGCGGCGGGTTATCTGCGCAAAGAGCTGGGCAAAGGCAGGGGAATTACCGCCCAACCGGTAAGGCGCTGGATTGAGGGCGGTGTCCGGCAGCCGCGTCCGGCCGTTATATTGCGCAGTGACATCGAATTGCCATTTGCGGTTCGGCAGGCTCCAGGAAAGAACGGCCAGTCCCTTATGACGCGGATTGAGCGGCAGATCCTGCAACAGCCCGCCATAGGTCATGCGCACATCGTTGAAACGATAGGCGAGCGTCAGATCCAATCCCCGCATCGCGGTGGCGCTGACCTCGATTTGGGCGCTGTTGGAATAGGAGCGGCCATCCAGGTTGTAGAGCAGGATCTTGTGCGGATCCTGATCAAGGTCGACAACCACCTGGCGCACGAACTCGGTGCGGTAAAGATCTGCCACCACGGTGCCTGGCCGCTCAGGGCCCAGTGAAAAATCACGCGTGACCTGCAGACCGGCATTCCACGCCTCTTCCACATCGAGCGCTTCACGGATTGTCAACTGCCGTGAACTCGCCAGAATGGCGGGATTGTCCATGAAATAATGAGGCACGCGATAACCCTTGCCGGCGGAGAGCCGCAGGGTGGTCAAGGCATCCGCCTGAAAGCGGAGATGCATGCGCGGCGTATACAGGGGTCCGAAGAGATTATGGCGGTCATAGCGGAATCCAGCCATGGCGCTCAAGCGGCCGTTCGGCTTCCAGGTATACTCGGCAAAAATTCCGGGGACCCGCTCCCTGGTGATGTAAAGGCTCTCCAGATAGGTTTCGTCGCGTTGATCCAGCGTATAGGACAAGCCCGACGACAGAAGATGGACACCCGCGTTTTTCTCATAGACCAGATTGGCATAGAGGCTGTTTTCATCCCCTGCATAGTTTTTTTGTCCCCAGAAAGCTTCCTGACGGTGTATGAAGCCGGAGAGGATCAAACCAATGCTGTTGCCGTTGCCAAACAGAGTACCCGCCTTGGAAAAGAACTCGTAACGGTGAATGCGGTTGCGCGACCCATAGGCCGTGTTACCGGTGTGCGGCCGGCCAAAATCAAAATCCGTCTGGCCGCCGTCGCGGGTGTCCCGCAGGATTTTAAACCCGATCTGACCGTCGTGATCTTGTCCATGGTAGCGCCAGCGGTTCATCAGACTGAGATGGCTGACCAGCGGCATATCGATAAACGTGTCACCGTCGTCATCCCAGCGCTTGCGGTTATAGCTGGCATAGGTGAGCAGCATCGTGGAAAGCTTCGGGCTCAGCCTGGTCGCGCCTGTCACTGTCAGCTCAGAGCGTCCCATGCTGTTTTGAAAGGCATTGACGGCCAGCGGTGCGCCCTTTTCAGGTTTGATCAGTTCAACGTTGATCTGACCGGTGATCGACTCGTAACCGGTAGCAACCGAAGCCGTGCCCTTGGAGATGTCAATGGCATCGATCCAGAATCCGGGAATATATTCCAGACCAAACGGCGAGATCAGCCCCCGCATCAGGGGATTCTTTTCAACGAGAATTTGCGTATAAAAACCCGCCAGCCCCAGCATCTTGATCCGTTTTGCGCCGCTGACTGCGTCGCTTTGTTCCACATCGACGGAAATATTGTTTTCAAAGCTCTCCGCCAGATTGCAGCAGGCCAGTGTGCGCAGCCCCTGCTGGGTGATCGATTGCGTGTTGATCTTTGCTTCCTGCAGGTGCAGGGTATTGGGCCGTTGCGCTTTGATGTCCATCTCCTCATGCCGTTTGTCCGGCAGCAGGAAAAAAGCCAGACCATGCGTGCCCGGCTGCACTGTGAGGGTATCACTTTTATAACCGACAAAACCAGCCACGAGGCGGCGGCTCTCCGGCGTCAAATCGAGGCGGAAAAAGCCATCCTCGTCGGTCACGCTGCCAAGGGTTGTTTGCGCCCAGTATACATTGGCATGAACAAGGGGAATGGTGTCCTGTTGGTCCGTACGGAATTCGATGCCATAGACGTGACCACAGGTCCAGGTGTCCATTTTCTGCGCGAATAGCGCGGGCACCATGATGGCGCCAAGCATAAATAGAAAGAATATTTTCTTCATGACATACCTCTCTCAGGTAAAAAGAGTAATAGATGAAAAAAGCGGTGAGGATTTCACCAGCCTATAGATAAAAGAGAGATTTGTCCGGGAATCAAATTAAAAGAGGGCAGATTCGTTGTAAAGGGGGATCAGGTTGGTGCAACAGCCCAACGATGACCGGATGGATATTTTTTTCGGTAGGTAACAATGCAGCAGGTTGTGCCATCGTCAAGATGGGCATACCTGTGGTGACCGGAGCGGTATTTTCCATCTTGTGAAAATGGCTGATCACTTCACAGCAAGAAGGATTGCGCAGATTTACATACGGCAAGTGCTTGCTGTGCGGGACTGTACAGGCGGTTGTTTCGGATTCCATGTGCACATCCACGCAGCAGCATGCTTCAGTAGTAATGGCCTGTTGATGACTCCGGTGGCAGTAATGGCTGACCGCAGAGAAGCCGATCGAACTCACCACGTGAACCAGAGTAAAGAACAGGACAAGATATTTTTTTGTGATATTTGTGATCATAACAAAATGTAAGGTTGAACCACTTGTGACTTATAACTAAATAACATAGCCAACTGGAAAGAAATTTCAAATAATATTATCCGCTCTCCTTGCCGGACGCAGTATTATGCATTGAAAAAGAGGTCGGGTAAAATAATTTCACCGTTTATTATTGGGCACAGCAATAAATTTCTCACACCAGGCTTCGAGCAGACACGGCCCCTGCTGGGGCTCCTGCTCAGCGCCGCGATTAAATCAATTACATCATCAAAAAAAACAGCCTTGGAACGCATTCTTTCCCCAATAAATGCATTCCAAGCCATGGTAAGCTGCTTTTTCGTGCAAAAGCACCAGTGTGATAGCAAGCAAATTTAGCGCGAGCCCAGCCTTTTCATCAGAGACAGGCTTCTTCTACCAAAGAGGGTTCGAGAATGCGCTCACACGCTGCACCATATTCCTGTTCAAGCTCTGTCATCAGTTCCGCCACAGAGACTATTTTTTTCACGCGATGTGCATTGGCGCCGGTGAAAGCGAAACCGTCCTCGAGGCGGCCGTGTTGCGCATTGGTCAGGGCAGAGGCAATGCAATAGGGCGCGCTGCGAAAATCACAGGATTTCAGGCATTTGTAGGGACACGTAAATGGCATTTTTGTGCCAGCTTCGACATCTTCGAGGAAGCGGTTACGCACCGCGCGTCCGGGCAGACCGACCGGGCTGTCGATGATCATAACGTCTTTTTCTTCCGCCGCGATGATGGCTTGTTTAAAGGCCAGATCAGCATCGCACTCGTGGGTGGCGATGAAACGCGTGGCCATCTGCACGCCCGAAGCGCCGAGCTGCATGATATCATAAATATCCTTGCCGGTGAAAATACCGCCCGCGGCAATGACTGGAATCTGTTTGTCAAAAGTATCGGCGAAGGGACGCACGGCCCGCACCACCTGCGGGATCAATTTTTCCAGGGCGTACTCGGGGTTAAAAATTTGTTCCTTCTTGAACCCAAGATGGCCACCCGCTTTGGGGCCTTCGACGACCACGCCATCGGGCACGCGACCGAATTTATTCGCCCAATATTGAAAGATGAGTTCGGCCGCCCGGCCGGATGAAACAATGGGCACCACTTTGCTGTGCATATGCTTGAGACGTTCGGCGGGCAGATTCTCGGAAAAATGCAAGGGTAATCCCGCGCCCATAAAAAGCACATCGACTTCCGCGTCGACCGCCGCATCCACCAACTGGGTGAAATCGGTGATGGCGACCATGATATTGACCCCCAGAATGCCGCGCGTCTGTTTGCGCGCTTTGGCTATCTCCTGTTGCAGGCCAAGGACGCTGGCGCCCTTTTTGCGACCCCTGCTCTGGCCGAGCATCAGGTCCAATCCAACCGAGGCGATGACGCCGATGCCGCCGGCGTTCGCCACCGCGCTCGCCAGACCGGCGCCGGAAATGCCCACCCCCATACCCCCTTGCACAATGGGAACGCGGGCTTCCAGATCGCCCAGTTTTAAAGAAGGCATGGAATTCCAGCTCATATAAAGCTCCTTTCTTACACACTAACCTTTGCGTCACTTCATTTAGCGGCCAAATAATGCTTTACACTGCCGCGGAAAATTCGTATACTTCTTTATCAAGTATCTTTTTTTGACGATCCTGTGGGCTGGCGCCCACCTCACGTCTGTTTTATCAAGGATTTGCCACTGAAATTCTTGTGGGCTCGCGCCCATTCAACGTCTGTTTTGTCGAGAATTTCCCGGTGAAATCCTCGTGGGCTTGCGCTCACTCCAAGTCTGTTATCTGCCGAATTTGCCTCTGAAATTATTGGGGCTCGCAGCCATTCAACGTCTATTCTGTGGAGCATTTGCCGATGAAAGCCTCGCTGGCAAGCGACCACGCTGCGATTAATGACCGATTGGCAACCTGCAGCTTCGGCGCAAATAAAAATCTGTATCGCCTGTAATATACAGGGTAAAAAAATCAACTATTGTAAAAGTACGGTAAAACTTTATTCATGACCATGAAACGCTGGCAATCCTATTTTTATCCGTTTTTGATTTTTATCATCGCGCAGTTGGCCTGGCTGACCCTGGTGTCCCTGTGGATTTACTGGTATGTCTCCAATTATATCATTTTCAGTCAGGTTGGCGACAAGCTGTCGCCGCAGATCGCAGAAGAGGGCCGCAATGTATTCGTCCTGGTGAGCGGGCTCATCCTGCTGGTGGCCATTTCAGTCGGCATGTCCATCCTGTTCCGGCGCTTCAGCCTGCAATACAATCTCACGAACCTCTATGACAAATTCATCGCCAATGTGACGCATGAACTGAAATCGCCTTTGGCCTCCATTCAGCTCTATCTCGAAACCCTCAAACGCCATGATCTTGCGCGCGATCAACAGCAGGAATTCATCGGACGGATGCTCAAGGATGCCGGACGGCTGGATCATTTGATAAGTTCCATCCTGGAAATGCCCGCTTTGGAGCATAAGCAGATCGCACATCGTTTCGAGATTGAGGATATGGATGCCTTGGTGCGGCGCATCGTTGCAGATGCCAATGATCAATTCAAATTGCCCAGTGAGGCCATTCAGATTAAAGGCGAGTCGCACGCTCCCTGTGTGGTGGACGCCGAGGCCATGCGCATCGTGCTTTTCAATCTCATTGATAACAGCATCAAATACAGTCAGGCGCCCCTGCGCATGACCATCACGCTGAGTTCTGATGCCAAAAAGATATCGCTCATCATTCGTGACCAAGGTATCGGCATTCCTTTCTATGAAAAGAACAAAGTGTTTAAAAAATTCTACCGCATTGTCACCCCCAACAGTCCCAGTGTCAAAGGAACCGGGCTGGGATTATATTGGGTCAAAGAAATCATCCAGTATCATGGCGGATCGATCTCGCTCATGAGTACGGAAAACAACAGCGGCGCGATTTTCCATATCCGTCTGCCCGTCTACCGCGAGGCTCGCAGGGGCTATCTCGCCAAATTACTGGAACGGTCGCAGCGGAACAAACAGGGAGAGGCCAGCGATGATGGCGCAGAATGAATTCGCGGGGAGCCGCATTCTGGTTGTCGAGGATGAAGAGTCGCTGGCAATCGGCTTGGAATTCAATTTGACCAGGGAAGGGTACGCCGTGGAGCGCGCGGTGAACGGACGCGAGGCCCTGGAGAAATTTGCACAGCAGGAAATCGATCTGGTGATACTCGACATCATGCTGCCGTATCTGGACGGGTATGAAGTGGCTCGGCAGATGCGGACCACATCGCCGCAATTGCCCATTCTCTTTCTCACCGCGCGCAAGGAAGCGCAAGACCGAATACACGGCCTGCAGCTCGGCGCTGATGATTATATGACCAAGCCATTTCATCTGGATGAGTTACTGCTACGGATTCAGGGCATGCTGCGGCGCAAAGCGTGGTATCGTCCGCTGGAGGCCGTGCCGGGTATTTTTCAGTTTGGCCGCAATGAGATCAATTTTGACAATTTATCCTGCCGGGCGGGGCGGCGCAAGTTTCGCATCACGCCGCAGGAGGCGGAGACCTTGCGTTATCTCATCGCCCATGCCGGTGCGATCGTGTCGCGCAAGGAACTGCTGGAGAATGTCTGGCATGTGCCTGCGGAGAGTGAGACGCGCACCATTGATAATTTCATGGTGCGGCTGCGGCGCTATTTTGAGGCCGACCCGGCGCATCCGGTCTATTTCAAAAGCGTCCGCGGCGCCGGGTATATGTTTGCGGAAAAATAATACTTTTCATGAAAAAGGCCTCAGGATGCCTATTACACCTTAAAAAATGTGTTCCAGGGCCTGTTTATTAGCTTTTTTATGTCTATCTCTTTGTTTTGTTGAGAAGTAATTTGGTCCGACCCCGAATTAATCTCTTTTCCATTTAAACCCCGCCCAACGCATCTATCAAGATTTCGTGCCCGACTTTGCATCCCGTTGACCTGTTTTTATTGTCTTGACAAATACAGTCAAATTCACTATCATCCTTTGTGTTTTCGTGGGAGTGATTTATGAGCTATCTGGTTGTCTTTGAAAAAATCGTGGACGATTCATTCCAGCCGGACTTTTATTATGCGCATATACCCGCTCTTGGATTAACCACTCACGGCAAAGGGATCGAAGGTGCTCGTCAAGCAGCGAATGATTTACTGCGACTTTGGATCGCTGAAAAAAATGCAAATAATGAAGTATTAGCGAATCCGGAGATACTCGTCTCGACTCTGGAATTGAGCGATGCCATTTAAATCCGCAGAAGTGCTGGCAAAACTCAAAAAAGCCGGTTTCGAGATAAAACGACTATCGGGGTCTCATGTCATTCTGCTTCACCCTGACGGAAGGCAGACTAACGCCGCCTCCGCGAGGAACAGATGGGGATCCGCGGCAGGCAAATTATCGCGGAAAACCTTGCCGATCTGCCAGTGGATGACGAGGACCTCAACGCCGAAGAACAAGAAGCGCTGGAAGAAACATTAATTGATCAGTCATCAGCTTCAAGCGCCATCGCAGAACTCTCCGATGAAATAAGTATCTTGCATGTTCTTGAACAACAAGCCAAAAACTTGGTCGCTTCGGGCAAGGATCGAAAATGGGATGAACTTTTCCGCCCCCTTCAGAACGAACCGTAGATGTATGATGTGAGCGGAAAGATGCGAAAAATCATCATCTTTAGTGAACATCGCGACATGCTACCCCTTTGAAAGATCCTGGCTGTAAGTTGGGAGGTGAAGAATGACCGTTGACCGGCCCATCGAATATATTGTCGGCCTCATTCACGAACTTGTCAATATCCCCAGAGAAACAGAATGGGTTGAGTTCAAGTACAATAATGACAATCCTGACGAAATCGGCGAATACATTTCTGCGCTATCAAACTCCGCTGCGTTATTGGGAAAAGTTAAAGTCTACATAGTCTGGGGTGTGGATAGCCAATCGCATGCCATTCTTGGCACAACTTTTAATCCGGCTGCCTGCACAATCGGCAATGAAGAACTGGAAAACTGGTTATTGCATTTGCTTGCGCCCAAAATAAATTTTCGTTTTTATAAAGTCTTGATTGAGGAAAAGCCGGTTGTTCTGCTTGAAATTGGCGCTGCCTATCGTCATCCTGTTCAATTCAAAACCATCGAATATATCCGCATCGGATCATACAAAAAAAAGTTGAAGGATTATCCTGAAAAAGAAAGCGAGCTGTGGCGCATCTTTGATAACACACCGTTTGAAAGGGAAATCGCGGCTGAAAACATGGCATCTGAAGACGTTCTTCGGCTGCTGGATTATCCCGCCTATTTCGAACTTTTAACACTGCCCCTGCCGGAAACCCGTGATGGCGTTCTGGCTGGATTGCTGGCCGATGAATTGATTGTACCGGGCAAAGGCGGAAAATGGGATATTACCAATCTTGGCGCCGTTTTGTTCGCAAAAAAGCTCACAGATTTCAGGACGCATAAACGGAAAGCCATTCGTGTCATCCTATACAAGGGTGAAAACAGAGTAGAAACGATACGAGAGCAAGAGGGTGCAAAAGGCTATGCAAATGGCTTTGAAGGCATGATTAATTATATCGTTGGGCTTTTACCGGAAAATGAGGTTATCGGTCAGGCCTTACGCCGCAAGGTACCCATGTTCCCTGATTTGGCCATCCGGGAGCTTGTAGCCAACGCAATTATTCACCAGGATTTCCATGTGACCGGTACAGGGCCGATGATTGAAATTTTTGCCAGTCGAATGGAAATTACCAATCCAGGTTTGCCACTCGTCAAGGTGGACCGATTTCTTGACAGTCCGCCCAAATCACGCAACGAAGCGTTAGCTTCCTTTATGCGCAGGATTGGTGTTTGCGAAGAGCGCGGAAGCGGGATTGATAAAGTCGTTTCTCAAACTGAATTTTACCAGCTCCCTGCACCGGTATTTGAAACCACCGCTGAGCATACCCGTACGATATTATTTGCATATCGAGAATTAAGGGATATGGACAAGGAAGACCGTATTCGCGCCTGCTATTTACATGCCTGCCTCCGGTATGTTCAGCGCGATTTTATGACCAATACCACTTTGCGTGAGCGGTTTGGTATTAAGGAAAAAAATAGTGCCACCGCTTCGCGAATTATTAAAGAAGCCTTGGATGCAAAAAGGATTCGAGCCTATGATGAAGCTTCATCAAAAAAATATATGAAATACGTGCCAGGATGGGTTTAATGATCGCTGGGCAGTTCTTATTTGATGGTCATTTGATGGGAAGCAGCTGACGACTGTTTTAAAAATTATAACCATAATAATTTCAGTTTATTATACAACTCATTTTTATTTGATGGTTATTTGATAGTTGTTTGACTGAAAAGGCGACCGAGCCATTCTGTCAAGATATAAACTTATTATTTTCATTGAATTGGTTGGTTTGATTTTATTGAACTGTTGCTTGATTGGAAACAGGAGCACGACATTTTTCATGGTGACCCCTCACGATGATGAGTACACTGCTTGATTCAATGTAGTGCATCCGGTCAATAATTTCAAGCAAAAAGGTGAGAAAAGCCATTGATCTTTTGGGAGAGGGCGCTTAACCATATCACGGCGCACGCAGGATCGCCACGATGTTTAAGGAATGAGGCCAGCTGGCAGTGCCAAGTAAATACTACGGCAAAGTGGCATCGCTTACATGTGTCAGCGGGCACTTAAGGAGGGTCGAGGGAAAGACGCCCCAGCCGACTTTGGACGCGGTGCCGCCGTACCAGAATGGCCGTTATCGACGCCTTTGGTTTCTCAAAATAGCGCATTCCGGTCATTCATTTTCCTTTACTCGGCCTGATGCCTAAAAACTCTAAAAAATTATTTTGCTGGACGGCCAAACCTGTACTATCCGGATAGGCCGTGGAAAATACCTTTGGAAGCTGCCAGTTAGCGGATTTCCACTTGAATTCGAAAGCCGCAAGCTTGCCGGCAGTTTCTTCCAGGTAATCTATCTCCTGCTGCTGATGCGTGCGCCAGAAATAGCTGTTTAAAAAAGCCCCATCGTTTGCATTCTTTTTCAGCCGTTCACAGATCAGAAAATTCTCCCACAGAGCGCCCACATCTGCACGTAAATGAAGGGGATTAAAATTTCTGATCAAAGCATTGCGTATCCCCAAATCATAAAAATAGATTTTTCTCATTTTTGTCAATTCGTTACGCAGATTCCGGCTAAACGGTGGCAGTCGAAATATCACAAAACTCTTTTCCAGCAATTCTACATAGTGGGCTATCGTTTCTTTACCCACGTGCAGGGTCGTGGCCAGCTCATTGTAAGAAACTTCGGAACCTATCTGCAAGGCCAGTAACTGCAACAGCCGTTCCAGAAGCTCGGGTTTGCGGATATCCTGAAATTGCAGCACATCCTTGTAAAGATAGCTGCTGGCCAGTTCGGGCAACAGGCTTGAGGCCTGGTCCATTTTGGTGACCACTTCAGGATAGAGACCATAGATCAACCATTGCTCCAACAACCGTTGCAGATCAAGCGCGGTGTACCGGTCCGTCAATTCACGCAATGAAAGTGGATACAGCAGAAATTCGTATTTTCTGCCAGTAAGGGGCTCAACGATAGCATTGGTTAAATCAAGAGACGAGGATCCCGTCGCTATAATCTGCCGTTCCGGCATGGTGTCGGCAAACAATTTCAGCGTCAGACCGATGTTTTTTACCCTTTGTGCCTCGTCGATAAAAATGATCTTATTCGCGCCAATAAGGGCTTTGAGTTGTGTGGAAGTGGCATCGGTAAGAAGACTCCTGATATCCGGCTCATCACAGTTTAAAAAAAGCGTTTCCTCTTGATTAAGCGCATTGCCGATCGCACGGATGAGCGTGGTTTTGCCCACCTGGCGTGCACCATAGATGATAATCACTTTGCCAGCGAACAAGCGGCTTTTAATCCTGCCTTGAATCTCTCTCTTGATCATTCTATTATCTCAATTTATATAAATTAGGATACTATACTATCCTAATTTAACCTAATTAGGATAATAATCAAGTCTTTTATGCAAATTTATTCTGTGGAATCGTGCCTGGCATGAGTGATACTAATTGTGGTGAGGGTTAGGAACGGGGGCAGTAGTGCAGCAGGCACATATAAAGCGGCCAGAAAGCAGAGAAAAATTTACTTCTGTAACATATTCCAATTTAGTTTAACTTTTTCGGAATATATTCCGGAATAGTAAAATGGTCAGGCCATTTTCCCCTTTCCAACAAACTCCCGCGGCGCTACAATCCTCCATGACGCGCAAATTCTGTACCCAATTCATTGTTGAAAAACAGCCTAGCGACACCCCCAAAAATAAAAAAACCCCTGAATCCGCAGATCCAGGGGTTATTTACAGTGGCGCCTCCCAGAATCGAACTGGGGACACACGGATTTTCAGGCTACCCGATTACCAGCCACTCGCTGACGTAAACGGTATTACATTATCGGGGTTAACACCTTCTCCAGTCTCCTCATTCTCCGTTGAACTGACCAAAAATTGGCTATGCCGGGCCATGATCTGCATCGCCTCCACTTTCTTCTCCCAGGTAGAGTGTGAATACCGGCTGGTCATAGTATATTTTCGGTGTCCGAGGATCTCGGCCCGCGTGATCTCATCCACGCCCTCCATGGTGAGGTAGGTCGCGAACGTGTGGCGGATATCGTGGAAACGAAAGCCTTCAATGCCGGCGCGCTTCAACGCATTCCCGAATCCCTTCCGGATCGTTGTGATTGGTCTGCCCTTGCAGCGCCCCTTGTTCGATCGATTCTCGAAAACCCATTCAGACGAGCGCGGTCGCGCTGAAAGTACCACTGCCACCACAGCATTCATCGGGATGATCCTCGGATCGCCATTTTTTGTTTTGGCAAGTGTGATGCTGCCTTTGGTGAAATCCAGGTTCACCCATTTTTGGGAAAGTATCTCGCCAATACGCATGCCCGTGTTCAAGGCAACGAGGGTAATATCGCGCAAGTCTCCCTGCAATTCAGCAAACAGAACAGGGATCTCCTCCTCCAACAGGTAACGGGTCCTGGACTGCTCCTGGAAGAACTTGATGGTTTTGGACTTGACCGGATTTCTGTCGCAATAATCCCAATCGACAGCCAGAGTGAACATGTACTTCATGCAAGCCAGCTCCCGATTAATCGAAGTGTATTTGCGATCATCCGCATGTACCCCATTTTGATCATAGCGATCATCGAACTGCCTTTTCCGCGCCAATCGATATTCGTTGACGACTTTGCTGTCGATTTCATTCAGGAGATACTCGCCGAAACGCTTGCCTCTGATGACTATATTGGTAAATATTTTGATCGAGAGTGCGTCACGATCCCAGGCGCGCTTGTATGACTTTACATGTTCCAGGTACTTTACGGCTAGATCGTCAAGCGTCAAGTTTTCCCCCCTAGCCTTTTTAAGGTTTTCTGTGAATTTTAAGATGGCTTTCTTTGCCTCGATTTCCGCCGATTGTTTGCTCATATTGGCATAGAACTTTCGCAGACGATAGCCTTCGATCCTATAATCAAGCATCCAGGCAGTCGTCCCATTCTTGTAGGTGTACAGGGTCACTAATGATGCCATTGGCTTCCTCCCAGTTTTATACTATATTCTTATACCGATAAAGTAAAGCCCCTGCTGTTAACAGGGGCTTTCAAGCTAGGCCGCCTTTACCTCGGCAGGCTCTCTGCGGAGATATTGTCAATAGTTGTGGATCAGAAAAAAGCGTTATCCGATGATTTTAGGCAACATTTTTTGCTGAGTTGTCGGCATCGGCCAATTGGCCATCTATGAATTGTTCGCCAGCAGCGACAAAATGCAACCACTCAGCACCTTTTAATCTTTTCCACCGTTTTTGCGCCTCGCGGCATAATTGGAAAACCATTGTTAAAGTAGCATCACGCGAGCCGCATCCCTTGGTCCGGCGGGCTCTCAAACGGACTGTTGCAAAAGTTGATTCAATGGGATTGGTTGTGCGAATATGGATCCAGTGAATGGCTGGATAACTATAAAAAGTGAATAATTGATCAAAGTCCTTTTCCAGGCATTCAAAGGCCTTGGGATATTTATCGCCAAAGACAACGCCAAACTGTTTATAGGCCGAAACCGCTTCTGCATATCCGGCGGCCATGTACATATTGACAATCATTTCTTTGGCTTGACTATGGAGCTTCTTCGGCAGTTTGTCCAGGACGTTTCTGGTTTTGTGTACCCAGCACCTTTGTTGCGCTGTGCCGGGGTAGATTTTATCCAAAGCCGCCCAGAACCCAAGTGCGCCATCTGCAATAGCCAGGCTGGGAGGCATCGTAAGTCCCCGGCTTTTTAGATCGACCAATAGAGCGGTCCAGCTTATTTCGCTTTCGCGCTCACCGTCAACTATGGCCAAAAGTTCTTTATTGCCTTGTTCGTCAGCGCCTATAATTGTTAAAATACAAGGCTTTGAATCATTGAGTCGAACATTGAAATATACACCGTCTGCCCAGATGTAAATGTATCTCTTGCTGCTCAGGTCTCGCTTACTCCATTGATTGTATTGATCCATCCACTGTTCTTTAAGACGCACAACAGTAGTGGCAGACAATCCCTTGGCACTATCTCCCAGGATCGCTGCCAACGCAGTTGGAAAATCCTGAGTAGAAATGCCCTTCAAGTACAGTATGGGCAGTAGATTCTCGATCGATGGCGCCTTTCTCATATAGCGTGGCAATAGCTGGCTGGTGAATCTTTCGCAACCCACAAGTCCCAATTTACGGTCATCAACCCGCGGTTGCTTGATGTGCACAGGGCCAAGAGATGTAAGAATGTCGCGTTCTTTATGATGACCATTACGAACAACAAGCCGACGTCCAGAGCTGTCCCGATCGTCCTTGTGGTTTTCCAAGTATTCAGCCACTTCGGCTTCGATTGCCAGCTGCAGCAAAGTTCTCGCTCCATCTTTGAGAACAGATTCCAGATCGGCTGAATATTTGTAACCGTTCGGCCAAGTACATATTCATGAATTAGCCCGGGTTGATTATATTGTTCCTGTCAAAACAAAAAGGAGACAGGAATGAACAGTACAGAATCGAAAAACCCAGCCGAACGCACGCAAGCAATGTATGCCATCGT
>CAUJEL010000175.1 GCA_963169875.1 Candidatus Zhuqueibacterota bacterium | reverse complement strand
ATTGCTGCTGTCCGGCCGGCTGATGGACGTGCTCGGCACCAAGCTCGGTTACTCGCTGTCCATCGTGGTGTGGAGCATCGCCGCCATGGCGCATGCGGCGGCGCGCAGCGTGTTCGGATTCGGTGCCGCGCGGTTTGCACTTGGACTCGGTGAAGCGGGCAACTTTCCCGCAGCCATCAAGACCGTGGCTGAATGGTTCCCGAAAAAAGAACGGGCTCTGGCGACCGGTATTTTTAACGCCGGTTCCAACGTCGGCGCCATCCTCGCGCCTCTGATGGTTCCCTGGATTGTCGTCAAATGGGGCTGGTATGAGGCCTTCATCATCACCGGCGCCCTCGGCTTCATCTGGTTGATTTTCTGGCTGATCTATTACGATACGCCGGAGAAATCAAAGCGGCTCAAGCCCGCCGAACTGGCGCATATCCGCAGCGATCCCGCCGAGTCAACCGATAAAGTCTCATGGCTGAGTCTCTCTTCACACCGTCAACTCTGGGCCTTCGCCATCGGCAAATTTCTCACCGACCCGATCTGGTGGTTCTATCTCTATTGGGTGCCCACATTCCTGTATCGTAACTATGGTCTGACGCTGACGCAGCTCGGTCTGCCGCTGGTCACTATCTATCTGCTGGCGGATATCGGCAGCATCGGCGGCGGCTGGCTCTCCTCGCATTTCATCAAGCGCGGCTGGAGCGTCAACAAGGGCCGCAAAATAGCCATGCTCATCTGCGCCATCGGTGTCGTCCCCATAGTTTTCGCTTCGCAGGTCAAGGATTTGTGGACCGCGGTGCTGCTGCTGGGCCTCGCCACGGCGGCGCATCAGGGCTGGTCCGCCAATATCTTCACGACCGCTTCGGATATGTTCCCGAAAAAGGCGGTGGGCTCGGTGGTCGGTTTTGGCGGCATGGCCGGATCCATCGGCGGCATGCTCTTTGCGACCTCCGCCGGACTGATTCTTGAATTCACCAAGAGCTATATGAGCCTCTTCATCATCGCGGGCTCGGTCTATCTGATCGCCTTGCTGATTTACCAGTTGCTGGTGCCCAAAATTGAGGTCATCGATATTTAAAGCCAAGTTGAAAGGAATTCCATGTCAAGTTCATTGCATCCCGAGCGATTTTTTGATTCCAATCCCGAGGTGCGGAGCCTCGCCGGGAAAATATACCAGACCACCAGGGATCTGCCCCTCATCAGTCCACATGGACATGTGGATCCCTGGCTCTTTGCCAAAAATCAGTCTTTCCCCGATCCGACGGAACTCTTTCTCATCCCGGATCATTATCTTTACCGCATGCTCTATTCGCAGGGGATCAAACTGGAAGCGCTGGGGGTGCCGACGCGCAGTGGCGCGGGCGTGGAAAAAGACCATCGCAAGATCTGGCAGATATTTGCGGATCATTATTATCTCTTTGCCGGCACCCCGTCGCAGGTGTGGCTGAACCATGAGTTCGCCGTGGTGTTCGGCATCGAAGAGAAATTGACCTCCGCTTCGGCGCTGTCTATTTATGACCGGATCCTGGAAAAGCTGCAGACGCCCGATTATCTGCCGCGGGCGCTCTTTGACCGCTTCAACATCGAGGTGCTGACCACCACCGATGGCGCGGCCGACACCCTCGAACCGCATCAGATCATCCGGCAGTCGGGCTGGAAAGGCCGGGTCATCCCCTGCTTCCGTCCCGATGCGGTGATCAACCTGCACAGCGAATCGTGGCGCAGCGAGATCGAAAAGCTGGGAAACGTCTGCGGCTTTGAGATCACTTCTTTTTCGCACTATATCCAGGCGCTGGAAAAACGGCGGCAGTTTTTCAAGGAGCAGGGCGCGGTCTCAACGGATCAGGGCATCTTCAGTCCCCGGGCCCAGGAACTCTCCGCCCGGGAAGCGGATGCCATTTTCCAGAGAGCGCTGCAAGGTACGTCGACCGAAGCCGATACGGCCGAGTTCACCGCGCACATGGTCATGGAGATGGCGCGCATGAGCATTGAGGATGGACTGGTGATGCAGCTGCATCCGGGCTCGTTCCGCAATCACAATCAGGTTGTTTTCGACAAGTTCGGCGCGGACAAGGGCTGCGATATTCCGGTGGCGACCGAATACACCCACAATCTGCGCCCGCTGCTCAACAAATACGGCAATGATCCACGATTGACGCTGGTGCTGTTCACGCTGGATGAATCGGTCTATTCGCGCGAGCTGGCGCCCCTGGCCGGTCACTATCCAGCCGTGCGCCTGGGCGCCTCGTGGTGGTTCCACGACAGCATGGAGGGCATGCGCCGCTACCGCCGCATGGTCACTGAAACCGCCGGTTTTTATAACACCGTGGGCTTCACCGACGACACGCGCGCGTTTCCGTCGATCCCGGCGCGACACGATCTGTCGCGGCGCATGGATGCGGATTTTCTCGCCGATCTGACAGCGCGGCATATTATCGATTTCGACGAAGCGCTCAAGCTGGGCTACGAATTGGCCTATGGGTTGGCGAAAAAGACGTATAAACTCTAACCTTCCACCTGAAGGTGGAACTACGAACCCTGGCCCGGCGGATGCAGTGCGTTTTACGCCTGAAGCCCTCCACCTGAAGGTGGAACTATGAACGATGGTATGCCTGGTGCTTCGGTGCAAAAAGTCAAATAACCATAATCAATCTGGTGGTCAACATGAAATTAGGAAAATTTTCCATTGGCATGGGCGACCGTTTTGCCCACGAGGGCGAGGCGCAGCTCGAGGCTGTGATTCTGGCGCAAAAAATGGGCGTGGAAGTCACGCCCGTCTGGAACAAGTCCTTTCGCGAACATTCGATTATTAACAGCCACCCCGGGCAGACGCGTCTGGCGGCCGATGCCGCGGTGCAGGCGTGCGGCTGGAAGGGCGCTTACTTTTGCGATGCGGACCACATTGGCCTCAAAACCGTCGATTTTTTCCTTGATGCGTGCGATTTTTACACCATCGATGTGGCGGATTTCATCGGCCAACCTGCGCCGCCGGAAGAGGTGAAGGCCTTTGTGCGCGGTCTTGCGCCCGAGACGCTGCAAAAACTGGAGACCGAAGCGGACGTCATCCTGTCAGCAGCGCAGATCGAAGAGATCGCCGCCAGGTACCTGCTGGCGGTTTCTGAAGCGGGCAAGATTTATCGCCATATCCGTGAGCGCAAGCAGGGCGATTTCATCGTCGAAGTCTCCATGGATGAGACCCTCGCCCCGCAGACGCCCGTGGAGCTCTTTTTCATCCTCGGCGGATTAGCACAGCAGGGCATCCCGGTGGCCACCATCGCCCCCAAATTCAGCGGCCGTTTCAACAAGGGGGTCGATTATGTCGGCGACGTCACGCAATTCAAGCACGAATTCGATCAGGATGTATCCATCCTGAAATTGGCGGTGCAGGCATTCCATCTGCCGGCCGGTCTGAAATTGAGCGTGCATTCGGGCAGCGACAAGTTTTCGCTCTATCCCCTGATACACGATGCGCTCGAACGGCATGGTGCCGGCGTGCACCTGAAAACCGCGGGCACCACCTGGCTGGAAGAATTGATCGGTCTGGCGGAAGCCGGTGGCGAGGGACTGGCTCTGGTGAAAAGAATCTATGCCCAGGCGCTCGGCCGTTTCGAAGAACTGGCCAAACCCTATGCGACGGTGATCGATATCGATCCTTCGCGACTGCCATCGGCGGAGGTCATTGAGAGCTGGGATGCGGTCAAGCTGGTCACATCGCTGCGCCACAATCGCCATCATCCCAACTATAATTTGCATCTGCGGCAGCTTTTGCACGTCTCTTTTAAAATCGCCGCGGAGATGGGTGACGTCTATTTAAAAGCGCTCAAGGCGCACCGCAACGTGATCGCCCGCAACGTGACTGAAAATTTGTACGACCGCCATATCAAACCCGTTTTTATTGGCAGCAAGTGATTGCAGTAAGGAGAAGTAAGATGAGTTATTTGCAGGAAATGTTTGGTTTGCAGGACAAGGTGGCGGTGGTGATCGGCGGCGGCGGTGTGCTGGCCGGCGCCATGGCCGACGGCCTGGCCAAAGCGGGCGCGAACATCGCCATCCTGGATTTGAACGAAGAAAATGCGCAGAAAAAAGCGGCCGGAATCGCCGCGCTCGGCGTGAAATCCATGGCGGTGCAAGTGAATGCCGCGAGTCAGGGCGATCTGGGGCGCGGGCTGGAGAGCGTGCTGAAAACCCTGGGACGCGTCGATATCCTCATCAATGCGCCGGGCATCAATTCGTCCACGCCCTTTTTCGATATCACCGAAGAGGAGTGGAGCCGCATCATCGATGTCAACCTCAAGAGCATGTTTTTGTCGTGCCAGTTATTCGGCAAGCAGATGATCGCGCAGGGCGAGGGCGGGAGCATCATCAATATCTCCTCGGCCTCATCGGGTCCGCCGCTGTCCAAAGTCTTCACCTATTCGGTCTCCAAAGCCGGCGTCAATAACATCACCCAGTTTCTCGCCAAAGAGTGGGCGCCGCACCGTGTGCGCGTCAATGCGCTGGCGCCGGGATTTTTTCCGGCGGAGCAAAACCGTAAAATCCTCACGCCGGAACGGGTCGCCTCGATCATGGCGCACACGCCCATGGGCCGCTTCGGCGAGGCCGAGGAACTGGCCGGCGCGGTGGTATGGCTCGCTTCCGCCAGGGCTGCCTCGTTCGTCACCGGCGCCATCATCCGCGTTGACGGCGGTTTCACGGCCATGACGATTTGAGGTTTGTAAGTGCATTTTTAAGGTGAAGAATTTTTCAGGGTTCATCTAACCTGAATTATTCCCCGCCGATGACGCAGAGGTACGCAAAAACAAGAGAACCATAAAAATGGCATCAAATACAACTTTGATGAAAAGGATGTATTTCGATGCAAAAGTATCTCGATAATCATAACATAATTGCCCGGCGGCTTCGGCGCGTTCGGCGGTTTATGAATAGAACTAGCTAATCAACGGGAGTATCATGAAACAATACGATATCGGCCTCATCGGCCTCGGCGTCATGGGACAGAATCTGGCGTTGAACATCGCCCGCAACGGATTTTCTCTGGCGGGCTATGATCTCGATGCCGGCAAGCAGAAAGAGGCTGCGGAGAAATTCTCCGGCCAACCCATGGCGGTGTTTTCGACGCTGGCCGATTTCATGGCCAGCTTGCAGGCGCCGAAAAAGGTGATGCTCATGGTCCCGGCTGGCAAGGCGGTGGATGCGGTCATCAGCGAATTGATGCCTTGCCTGTTTCACGGCGACCTGGTCATCGACGGCGGCAACAGCTATTTTCCGGATACCGAGCGCCGCAACAAGCAGCTCAAGGAAAAAGGCATCCTCTTCATCGGCACCGGTGTCAGCGGCGGCGAAGAGGGCGCCCTGTGGGGACCTTCGATCATGCCCGGCGGCAATCCGGATGCCTGGCCCTTGGTCAAACCGGTGTTCCAGGCCATCGCCGCCAAAGTGCCGGACGGCTCGCCATGCTGCGAATGGGTTGGCGAAGGCGGCGCCGGTCATTTTGTCAAGATGGTGCATAACGGCATTGAATACGGCGATATGCAGATGATCTGCGAGGCTTATTTTCTCATGGAGCGGATCCTGGGTTTGTCACCCGACGAGATGCACGAAATTTTTGCTGACTGGAACCGGGGCGAACTCAACAGCTATCTCATCGAGATCACCAGCCACATCATGGCCAAAAAGGATGACAAAACCGGCCAGCCCATGATTCACGTCATCCTCGACACGGCCGGACAAAAGGGCACTGGCAAGTGGACGAGCCAGGTCGCTTTGGATCTGGGCATTCCGGCCATGACCATCGCTGAGGCGGTGTTTGCCCGTACCCTCAGCGCCATCAAGGAGGAGCGCGTCGCCGCTTCCCGCAAGTTAGCCGGGCCTGCCGCGAATTTCACGGGCGATAAAAAAGCTTTCATCGAAATGATCCGGGGGGCGTTGTACGCCTCCAAGATTTGTTCGTACGCGCAGGGATTCCAGCTTATGGCCGCGGCGGCGGCGGAGTACGGCTGGAAGCTGAATTTCGGCCAGATAGCCCTGCTGTGGCGCGCGGGCTGCATCATTCGCGCCGGGTTCCTCGACAATATCAAGGCCGCCTATGAGAAACAGCCGGATCTGAAAAACCTCCTCCTCGATGACTATTTTCAGCGTGCCATCGACAAGAGCCAGAACGCCTGGCGCAAGGTGGTTGCCACAGCCGTGGAACTGGGCATCCCAATTCCGGCGTTTTCCAGCGCGCTCTCCTATTATGACGGCTACCGCAGCGCGCAGCTGCCCGCCAATCTGCTTCAGGCGCAGCGCGATTATTTCGGCGCCCACACCTATGAGCGGACCGATCAACCGCGCGGCCGTTTTTTTCATACGATTTGGTGAAAATTCATTTTTCCTGAATGATTCACCGCAAAGGACGCAGTATTTTGGAATTGTTTCAGCAGTGCAACTCTGCGACCTTTGCGTTCTCGGCGGTTGATGAGTAAATCGATAAAAAATTAAAATGAAATGCAA
The DNA here is from genome assembly GCA_963169875.1 of Candidatus Zhuqueibacterota bacterium. Taxonomy (GTDB): domain Bacteria; phylum Zhuqueibacterota; class Zhuqueibacteria; order Residuimicrobiales; family Residuimicrobiaceae; genus UBA2214. Next base: position 667 of record CAUJEL010000175.1, on the reverse strand, counting down.
ATCAATACTTGTTCTATCATCGCCGCCGTCTCACATCGGCGGTTTGGGAATAGAACCGGTTATTGGAAGGAATTGTCATGAAAAGTTTAAAGATTCGCCAAGATGCGTGTCAGCTGGATTTTCTCTCCGTGGGCGCACTGGTGCACCGCCTCGATCCGGGTATTATCCCCTTTCGCCGCGCGCGGTCTTTTGATATCCACGTTTCCGGCGGTGAGTACAATGTGGCCGCCAACCTCGCCGCCTGTTTCGGTCTCAAGACGGGCGTCGCCACCGCCATGGTCAAGTACGGCATCGGCGAGATGGTGCAGGCGCGGGTGCGCGAGATGGGCGTGACGCCCTGTTACAAGTGGTTCGACCACGATGGTGTGCGCGGTCCCAACATCGCCACGGTTTACTCGGACCGCGGCCAGGGCGTGCGGCCGCCGGTGGTTTTTTACAATCGCGCCAATGAAGCCGGCGCCCTGCTCAAACCAGGCGACTTTGACTGGCAGGCCCTCCATGCGGGCGGCGTGCGCTGGTTCCATTCCGGTGGCATTTTCGCGGCGCTGTCGGAGACCACCTCGGAATTGATCATCGAGGGTATGCAGGCGGCCAGGGCGGCTGGCGCCATCAATTCGTTCGATCTCAACTATCGCGCCAAACTCTGGGCGCCCATGGGCGGCTTGCA
>CAUJEL010000174.1 GCA_963169875.1 Candidatus Zhuqueibacterota bacterium | reverse complement strand
AATGTGTCACATGCGCGTCAATCAGAAATATCGCGTATGGCATGGCGCCTGTCATTTGGACGACGCCTTGATGATGCCTCTGAACATTCGCCATTTCGACGGCTACAGCAGTGAAGGCATGACGTCCACACGCACCGCTTACCAACCTCTGGATCATGTTCCGGGGTTGAACAGGGGCGGCTGGCATGACGCCGGCGACTATGATCTTCGCATTGAATCTCAGGCACAAGCCGTGATCATGTTGGCGCACGCGTTTGAGGAATTCGGTGTTACCCGGGACAACACGCTGGTCGATCAGGCGAACCGTTATGTCGAGTTGCATCAGCCCGACGGCAAGGCCGATATCCTGCAGCAGGTGGAGCACGGCCTGTTGGCGGTGCTATCCGGATATCGCCAATTCGGCCAGCTCTATCGCGGCATCATCTGCCCCTCCTTACGACAATATGTCCACTTGGGGGAGGGATCCACACATACGGACAACCAGGTATTCGACAATCAGCCGGAAAAAAACCGGGCCGCGCAATTACAGGAATTGTGGTATAAAAAGGTGGCCAATCGCTATTCGAAAACATTTGATCCGCAGATGAATCAGCAGGAAATTGAGGCTTACATTCCGGATTTGGACGATCGTCTGGTGTTCATGAGCGATCGGGCCGCCTATCAACTTGTCGGCGCCACCAGTCTCGCTGTCGGCGCCCGCGTACTCAAGGGGTATAACGATTCGCTGGCGCAGGAATGCCTCAGCGCGGCCGAAGATCTGTACGCCAAAAACAAGCAAAACGATCAGGGCAGTGAATTCATGTCCCGCGGCGCCAGAATCAACGCATTATGCGAGCTTATTCTGACCACCAATGAGGAACACTATAAAATCGAGTTGTGCACTCTGCAGGAAACCATTGCCACAGAATTCAGATCTTCAGGTCCCTATTTAGCCCGCGTCCTGTCGCACATGACCTGTCCCGGATTCAAACAAACGGTGGAAAAGGCTGCCAGGCAATATAAAACCGAAATGGATAAAATGATGAACAGCACACCTTTTGGCTGCCCCCTGCGGACTCCGGAATATTTAGCTTATAACCAGTACTATCTCCACAAAGCCTGGCCGGATTTGTTCCCGGCCGAGCATCTTTATGCGGTCGTCAATTATCTGCTGGGCTGCCGGCCAGGCAACACACTCAACAGCCTGGTCTCCGGTGTTGGCGCCAATTCACCGACCATTGCCTACGGCACCAACCGCGCCGATTGGAGTTACATACCGGGCGGCACTTTTTGGAGCGCCGTGAATCTGGTCCGGCCGGACTTGCCCGAAGACAAAGCCTGGCCCTACATCTGGCAGGAACGCGAATATATTATCGGCGGCGCCTGCACCTATATGTTTATCGTGCTGGCGGCTGACCATCTTTTAACAGCTAAAAAATAATCCCGGAAGAAGCTTCCCTGAGACTGTCGACGCCGGCTCAGCCTGATTTTTACGGCTGGCCGGCGTTAATTTTGTGTTGGATCCCATCAGCAAGAGGACGCCCAACTTAATCGCGCTCTGGAGAGCATCCTGCAGAGGGATGCGGCAATCGGGTTGCAGGAGGGTTCGCCAGAACCCGGCGGTGGGCTCCACCTGTTCCTGGTGGGGCACACCTGGATTTTGGGTTGGATCCCATCAGCAAGAGGACGCCCAACTTAATCGCGCTCTGGAGAGCATCCTGCAGCAACGCTCCTCTGTAGCTATATGTCCCGGAACCTGATCACCGGCACCAATATCCTGAAGATGATCCAGGCCAATAAATAAGCCGATCCGGCCATGACAAACAGCGGTACATAACTGCCCGTGGTTTGCAGAATAAACCCCGCGGCTGTGGCGATAATCATGCCGCCGATGGATCCGGCCATGCCCCCCAAACCGATGATCGAGCCGATCGCGCGTCTGGGGAATATATCCGACACGGTGGTGAAGAGATTGGCGGACCAGCCCTGATGGGCTGCCGTGGCCAGACCGATGAGCAGCACGGCCCACCACTGCGGCACATGAACCACAAAGACGATCGGCAGTATCAACAGCGCGCATAGCAGCATCACGCTTTTGCGGCTGCGGTCGATGCTCCAGCCTTTTTTGATCAGAGCGGAAGAGAGCCATCCGCCGCCGATGCTACCGATGGTGGTCATGGTGTAAATGATCACCAACGGCAGACCCAGCTGCGCCAGATTGAGTTCATAGCGCGTGTTGAGAAACTTGGGCAGCCAGAAGAGATAGAACCACCAGATCGGATCCGTGAGCAGTTTGCCCATAATGAAGGACCACACTTCTTTGTATTTCAGCAGACTGAGCCAGGGGATTTTTTCCGTGGCCGTCTCGGCCGGATCGCTGCGAATATGAGCTAATTCTGCGGCTGTGATCTTTTTATGCCTTTCCGGTATTTCGTAAAAAATCAGCCACAGCGCCAGCCAGATGAACCCAAGCAGTCCGGTTAGCACAAAAGCCCATTGCCAGCCCCAGGTCAGCGTGATCCACGGCACCACCGCAGGGACCAGCAGCGCGCCGACATTGGCGCCGGAGTTGAAGAGCCCGGTGGCCAACGCGCGCTCTTTTTTGGGAAACCATTCCGCGGTCGCCTTGATGGCCGCGGGAAAGTTGCCCGATTCTCCCAGTCCCAGACTGAACCTTGCGATGCCAAATCCGAAAGCGGAACGCACCCCGGCGTGCGCCATGGCGGCGATGCTCCAGACCACAATGGAGATGGCATAGCCGATCTTGCTGCCCACTTTGTCGATCAGACGGCCGACAAAGAGAAGTCCCAGCGCATAGGCCGCGGTGAAGGCGGTGGCGATATATCCGTACTCTATTTCGTTCCAGCCGATCTCTGCACCCAACATGGGCGCCAACAGGCCGAGCACCTGGCGATCGATATAGTTGATGGTCGTCGCGAAAAAAAGCAGGGCGCAGACAATCCAACGCTGCCGCCCGCTTCCTGATGCATTTATTTGCAAGTCGCGCATTTCACGTTCACTCATGGCGTGGTCATCCTTTGCGATGGTATTTTTGATCATGCCGGGCGGGCTGTCAACCGCGTACTGCGCGGACGAATGCAGCTATATTTTCGGAACGGACGCCGGGCGGCATGCCGCCGCCGCAGGAGAGAATGACCCTGCTCCGGTCCGCGAGGGCCGCCACCAGCTCTTCGGTGCTTTTTGCCACCATTTCGACCGAGCCGGCCGCGAGGACATCGCGCGGCGGCAGATTGCCCAGCATGGTGACCTTATTCTGCGTCATCTCTTTGAGTTCGCTGAGCGGAATGTCAAACCCCATGTTGAAGAGATTGACGCCCATCTCCGGCAGGAACGGCGCCGAAACCCGGCATGCGGCGTCGTTGTGGAGAAATTTCACCGAGACCGGCAGCGCATAGAGTTCCTTAAAGTATGGCATGCCAAACGCGCGGAATTCATCCTCACCGATGAAGCCGATGATATCGTCGAGCAAGAAAATGCCGTCGATGGTCGGAAAAGTCTCCATTTGCAGGGTCAGCCACGATTTGAGAAATGAGGTGATTTTTTCCAGCAGCTGCTTGACCTTGTCCGGTTCCAGCATCATGGCCATGAGAAACTCCGTGGATCCCATGAGGTAACTGGCGATGTTCAGCGGCCCCCGGGCCACGGCGAAACGAATTTTGTGCCCCGCCGCTTCGATGGCCGGACGGGCGAGATGGAGACGGTTCAGCACCAGCGGCAGAAGGCCGTCTGTTGCCGGATTGGGCACTGGTAAATCCGCAATATCCGCGGTGGAGTGGATGACCTTGTGAGCATGCGGAAACTCATTCGCCGGAAACACGGTGCGCGCGCCAAAGGCGGAAGGTTCGGTGCACATGCCATACTCGGACCAGAATCCCGGCAAAAACATCACATCCGGAAAATCGTGCATGGCCTTGAGGTTGGCCTGCAGCCACAACGCGTCGTTGGAAAAATAATCAATGATACGGATGCCATACCAGTTCGGCAACCAGGGACTGTCAATGACAAAACCGACGGGCAGAGGACGCAATTGTTCTCCCTGCAAAACCCGCTGC
>CAUJEL010000173.1 GCA_963169875.1 Candidatus Zhuqueibacterota bacterium | reverse complement strand
CATCTCACAGCGGAAGAAACAGGCAAAAAAAACGGCCTCAATCCGGAGGATCCGGAAATCGAGGTAAATTATATATGGGGCGACCCGACCGTCATCGGCAAGCGCACAGATTTCAGCATTCGCCAGACCCTTGATTTCCCGACGGCATATGTCTTGAAGCATCAAATCGCGAACGTCCGCAATAGCCAGGCCGATCTCGCGTATGCGCAGCAGCGGCGTCTGCTGTTTCTGCAAACGCGCCAGGTGTGCGTGGACGTGATCCATGCCAATGCGTTCAAGGCAGAACTCATAAAAAGGCTTGTACACGCACGCAGTATGGCGGAGGCATACAAAGCCAGGTATGAAAACGGCGAGGCCAATATTCTGGATTACAACAAGGCGCAATTGAATCTGCTGCGTCAAGCCAAGGTTTTGGAAATCCTTGAAATTGAGCGCAGGAATGGGCTTTCGGTTCTGGCCGGACTGAACGGCGGCATCCCTGTTGTTGTCGCGGACAGCCTTTTTCCGGCGCAATCCATGAACGCTGATTTCAGCGCCTGGTACAAGAACGCTGAGAATAGCAATCCGTCGCTGCAATGGCTGCAGAAGGAGATTTCCATTCACCAGAAGCAGGCGAGTCTGAGCCGGGCCGAATCTTTGCCGAAATTCAGTGCAGGCTATATGAGCGAGCGTGTGGTCGGAGAGAAATACCAGGGCATCGCAATGGGCATGTCCCTGCCGTTATGGCACAACAAAAACGCTTACCAATATGCCAAAGCGAAAAGTGCGGCGATGCAGAGCGCGGCTGCGGATGCCCGATTGCTATTCCATAATGAAGTGAAAGCGTTGCACGAGAAGGTTATGGCGCTGCAAACCAGCCTGGCCGATTATCGTCAGACGCTTTCGGTTTACAGCAACGATGCGCTTTTGAAAAAGGCGTTTGAAAAGGGCGAACTCTCCTTGACAGAATATCTGTACGAACTCTCAATGTATTACGAGGCCATGGATCAGCTTTTGGAAATGGAGCGGAGCTATCACAAAGCGGTGGCGGAGTTGCGGCAATACGAATGAGGCGAAACCAGGGAAAAGGTTGAAGCAGATTGTCTTCTCGTTCCTGGCGGCGAATAATTCAAGCTAACCGATTGGTGTGAAAAAGCCAAAAGCACGTCATCGTGCGGTACCACCAAGATTTCCAAATTGATCGGACTTTTTCAATACATAGATACTGCCAGTTCCAGGCACCAGCCAGCGTTGATATGAGTAAATCCGAAACAGGTCATAACCCGGCCGCGGGCCCATGGCAATCTGATAGGTATCGTTCTCAACCCACCACCAACTTTTGCCCTTTTGTTTTTTATAGGGTACACGATAATGATGCCAGCCATTAAATTCGAATCCGCCGTCGATTTCGGTGGATGGGATGTTTTCTTTTTGCATTAAATCTGTAAGTGCCTGCCAACGAGCTCGATTCCAGGCGAAATAATCATGCGTGCCTGCCAAGGAAAACAAAGCAAAGACAATCAAAATGGCAGCACCCCAAATGAATCCCTGATTGGATTTTTTGGCGTCCGCCAGTATAATCATGCTGAGCGGCAGAAAGAGAATCATGGTGCGGTCAATAAAATAGATGGTGACCACAAATGGCAGGGCATATAAAACGCCAATCAACAACGCCCACAAGCGGATGGGACTTGCAAAGATGTCTGTCCGCTGACGCCAGAAAAGAATCATGCCAAGCACCAGCCCGGCCGCCGCAAGAAAGGTTAATGGCAGCCGGAATACAAGTCCGAGTGACGGGTGATGCGGCATGCCCGAGATCGCCACATCCCGTAGCAGAATCGGGCCAAGGCCAAAATCGTACAGTACATTACCTTTTGCGGGCATCAATGACTCCTGCCACCATAAAAAGAGGGTGATGCTCAGCATCGCGGCCAGCGCGGCAAAGAGAACGGTTGAGCGTTTGAGTTCAAAGCCGATAAACAGCAACCAGGGCAAAGCCATCAGAAACGTATAGATCAAAATCAAAAAAACCTGTTTGCGTATGACCATAAATTGCAGCAGAATTCCTTCGTTCCAGAAAGAACTGTTGTTGGCAAACAAATAAATAAATCCATGCTTCGGTACGCCCAGATGCTTTAGCCACAGGTAATAAATGGCCAGAGCCATAACGCTGATGAAGAACGGCGCCAGAACAGGCCCAAAAGACCTGCGCAAGGATCGCCTTTTTATGATGCAAACCATGGCGAAGCCTAGTGGAACCACCAGCCCGGTTTGCCGGATCAGCACGGATATTGTGGAAAAAAATATCAGGAGCAGCAGATCAAGCCATTTTTCCCGGGTCAGGTAACGGGCGCCAAAATAAAGGGCCAGCAGAATAACCGACGTAAAGGGCACTTCAGTCATAAAACCGGGCGTCAGCACAAAATAGAATGGACTGAAGGCCAGCACCAAAGCAGCTAGCACAGAAGCACGTCGACTCATTTGCGACTGTCGCAAAAGGCCATAAAAAGCGATCAGTCCGAGCAGGGACAAAAACACCGTGGAGAGTCGGACTATGTTGAACGAGAACCCGAATAAATCGCAAAAGAGCCGGCCCCACCACAGCTGAGCGACCAGGGTCACAGCGCTCCATCCGGAGATTTGCAAAGGGTTCCCATCATACCAATTTTTCAGCATACGGGTATAGGACCAATCATCATTCAAGGGAAAATCGCCCCATGCCTGACTCATTGCCAGCGCGGCAACAAAAACCACACAAATGAAGGTGACATCCGCAAAATATTTTTTGTCCATGCCGGTCATCTCAGAAATCTACACCTGGCTGGTGACGCAGTTGATATCGATAGAGCGTGAAAGTAAGAACCGATGAAAGGGTTATGGCCCCCAGCTGGGCTGCGGCCATACCCAGCGCACCCCAGCGCGGAATAAGCCAAAAGGTGATGGGCAGCAAAACAGCCAGGCGTACAAACAGATCTGCGCTAATCAAATAGGGCTTTTTCAAAAAGTGAAAAAGATTATGCAGCGGCCTGAAAAGCGCGGCGATGAAATGCGAGAGACAGATGAGTGCAAAAACGGGGAAAACGACAGCGCCTTTCTCTCCGAGCCAGATTGGGAATATAAAGTAGCCCACACTCACCACGGAACCCGTGAGGACGATAACCGGGATACTCACCTTCAAAGAAGAGCGGTAAAATCTGCCCATGTTTTCGCGATGCTCCAGCCGGCAGGCGTAAGGCAATAAATATTGCTGGATCGCCGAAAGAAACACCACCACAAAGGCACTGCACATCAGGGCCAGGCCGAAAATGCCGGCTTCGCGCTCCCGCCCCCATTGCAGCAGCAGCAGGGCGCCGAGGTGTTGGTTCATCGAGGCCAGGATATTGGCCATACTGACCCAACTGCCGTAGCGCAACAGTTTCTTGCTGATGTCCATGGAAAAAAGCCGGGCGAGCGGTTTTGTCAAACCGGTCAAATCATGAAACATGCCGCGCAAAACAGGCACTTGAAGAATCAAAGGAATCCAATAACTGGCCATATAGACTGAAAATATCATGGAAATTTCAAATGAGTGTGCGAACAAAAAACAGGCCGACAGCGCCGCCAGCCGGGTTGTGGAGAGCATCACCTGCATCATGGCCATGGTGCGAAATTTGAGACGTGCGCTGGCCATTAAAAAGAAAAATTCATAGCAGGTCATGCCCAACAGACCGAGCACGAGAAGTCCCAAATGAGAGGCCTGTATTTGTCCCTTGAACAGCAGATGAATCCATGTTCCCGGCATGGCCAAGATCACGGCACAGATTAGCAATGTAATGGATATTTGTGCCGCAAATCCGGTCCTGAAAATCAAATTCGCTCTGGCATTATGTGCAGCATCAGCGTCCGATCCCGTGAGCCTTATCATGCTGCTGCTGGTGCAGATATTGGTGATGGGCCACAGGATGAGATGCAGCGAAAGCAGGCTGGCCAGGATGCCAATATTTTCATGGTTAAGCATGCGACTCACCATGGCCCAATTGACAGCGCCAAAGCTGACCAGAATGGCCGCGCTGGTGAACAAAGGCAGGAGATTAAAAAGCAATGCAGGTACGGTGGTGGGATGCTGCAGCCGGTCGCCATGGCCCATGGCGGCGCTTTTCGTGAAGGCGGCTCTCAAAAATCCCCAGCCCACACACGCCTGCGAAAATAGCACGGCCAAAAATTGACGAGATTTTTTGTACATCGAGGAACCGGACCAGGCGTCGCGTAAAAGACGCAGCAGCAGATGCCAGGGAATTTGCTGCCGGTTCCAGTTCGTCTGATAGTAGAGGATAAAAGAGCCCTGGCCATAATGAAACTGGTGGCGTGCAAATTTTTTGAAGGTGAGTTCATGATGATGACAAACAACGATGGTATCACAATAATCTACCGGGTATCCGCCATCAGAAAGGGTACGGGCGAGATTCCGGTCTTCGGCACCGGCTTTGGCAAATAATTCGTCAAAGCCATGAACCGCATCGAATACCATCTTTCGCACGGCCATGTTATTGCTGGTCAAGAATAAATCCGCGCCAAGACCGGTGTTGATCTCTCGCTGCCAGAAACTGATGATCCATTGATGGATAGAACTCCAGAAATAGTTGTGCACGGCATTGACGGTTTTCCCGCCCACGGCAATATGGCTGGAATCGTTGAGGTTCTCGACAACATTGAGTGGGTAAAATTCTAGTATTTTTAGTAAATTCCTTTTTGATGAGCAATGCAAACAAGACATCAGAAAGGAATAATATGGCAACAGCAGAACTCTTTAGTTTAGCGCTCGGTCTTGAAGAGCCCTGGCATGTATCAGATGTCAAATTTGACCCCACTAATCGACGCCTGGACCTGACGATTGATTTCAAGCGTGGTTCTCATTTTAGCTGTCCTGAATGTGCAAAGTTAGGTTGTGCGGTACATGATACCAACACCAGAACCTGGCGACATTTAGACTTTTTCCAGCATCAAGCCTACTTGACGGCACGCGTGCCACGCATAGTGTGTGCAAAATGC
>CAUJEL010000172.1 GCA_963169875.1 Candidatus Zhuqueibacterota bacterium | reverse complement strand
CCGGATGAACTGGCCGCGTTCAAAGGCCTGTTCAAGCGCATCCTGGCGCATGAGCCGCTGCAATATGTTCTCGGCGAGACCGAGTTCATGTCCCTGGTCTTTGCGGTTGGCCCGGGCGTGTTGATCCCGCGTCCTGAGACGGAACTGCTGGTCGAAAGCGCACTTCAGGCTGGCCGGGCACTGGCTGAACGGCAGAGCGTTGTCGACATCATCGATGTCGGCACCGGTTCGGGATGCATCGCGATATCGCTGGCCAATTATCTCGAAGCAGCGCAGGTGACAGCCGTGGATGTATCCGAAGCGGCGTTGCAATGGGCGCGCCAGAATATGGAGAAGCATCAGCTGCAGGAGCGCATCGAAGTGCTCGCCGCTGATTTGCTGGCCGATCTGCCCGCTGCGTGGAAAAACAGATTTGATATGATGGTTTCGAATCCACCGTATGTGCGTGATGCGGAGTATCCTGAGCTGGCGCCGGAAATCAGAGACTATGAACCGCGCCAGGCGCTTTGCGCGGGTGAGAAGGGCTTGCTATATTATGAAAGGCTGGCAGTCTGGGCGCGGCAGATATTGAAAGAAAGCGGTCAGTTTTTCATCGAAATTGGTGACGGCATGGCGGAACCGGTGTCGTTCCTATTTCGCAAGCATGGCTTTCACGAAATAGACATGAAACGGGATCTGGCCGGACGGGAACGGCTCATCCATACGATCACTCGAGGAGAACACTATGAATGAGAGCATCTTTCGCGAGTATGATATTCGCGGCGTGGTAAAAACAGACCTCACCAACGATGTGGTTTATAATATCGGCCGGGCTTATGGCACGTGGATGAGCCGTAAGGGTCACCAGCGCGTTGCCATCGGACATGATGTGCGTCTGAGTTCTCCGCATCTGGCCAAGCTTTTTACCGATGGTGTGATTTCCACGGGACTGGATGTCGATCATGTCGGCGAATGCACAACGCCCATCCTGTATTATGCCATTCTGCACTTGAAAGCCGACGGCGGCGTCATGATCACCGGCAGTCACAATCCCATCGAATTCAATGGATTTAAAATGTGCGAGGGCCTGGGTTCGCTGCACGGCGCTGACATACAGGCGTTGAAGCAGATCATCCTGAAAAATGATTTTATTCGCAAGACGGCCGGCCATGTGGCGGAAAAATCGGTGCTGGAAGCGTATTTGCAGATGATGCAGAGCAAATTCAAATTTGCGCGCAAACTCAAGATCGTTATTGATGCCGGCAACGGCGCGGCAGGCCCCATCGCCCCGGACCTCTGGAGCAGTCTCGGTGTGGAAGTCGTGCCGCTCTATTGCGAGCCCGACGGTCATTTCCCCAACCATCTGCCCGATCCGACGGTGCCCAAGTTCATGCAGGATCTGCGCCAGCTGGTCCTGGCAGAAAAAGCCGATCTTGGCGTCGGCTATGATGGCGACGGCGACCGGGTCGGCATCGTGGATAACAAGGGCCGCCTGGTGTACGCGGACGCGCTCATGGCCATTCTGAGCCGCGATGTGCTGATCAATAATCCGGGCGCCACCATCATCTTTGACGTCAAGTGTTCGCAGCTGTTGCCGGAGCAGATCGAAAAGCACGGTGGAGTCGCGCTCATGTACAAAACCGGCCACTCTCTGCTCAAGGCGAAAATGAAGGAAACCCATTCACCCTTTGCCGGAGAGATGTCGGGGCACATGTTTTTCGCCGACGAATTTTTTGGATTTGACGACGGCCTCTATGCATCCGGCCGCATCATGCGCATTGTGGCCGAGTCCGATAAGTCTTTCGCGGATATTGTGGATGAACTGCCTTCCTTCGTCTCCACGCCGGAAATCCGGGTGGATTGCCCGGACACGGAAAAATTTGCCGTGATCGACCATCTGGTGAAATCTTTCAGCCAGGAATACCAAACGATTACCATAGATGGCGCCCGCGTACTCTTCGGCGATGGCTGGGGCCTGGTCCGCGCTTCCAATACACAGCCTGTGCTGGTGCTGCGTTTTGAAGCCAAAACCACGGCCAGGCTGGAGGAAATCATGACCATTTTCAAGAATAAGCTGGACCAGTTTGCAGCCGTTTCCTATGATCCGGATGATTTTTCGGTCTGAGTCCGTTGCGTCGTACGTTCCCAAGCGGGCCAGAGGGTGTGAAAACAAATGCGGCACACCCAAAACGTCATCCCGAGACCTTCGCATTTTGCCGGTCTCGGGATTTCAGCCTAATATAATTTATATATTACGGCTGTCCATTAAGGAGATTTCTCGTCGATTCGCTCCTCCGGGTGACATGTTTTTTGGTGATTCCACACAGTCTCTCGAGATTGGGAACGAGAGAATCCCGGAGTGGTGAGCATCTCATTGTTTTTACAAAGCTACTTTTCCATTTCCTTCTTTCATTTGGCGAAAGGTGCACCATGACACCATTGAAAAGCCAATCCGACCTGTACGCGGAAATCTCCGCATTCCTGCAACGCAATCCGCAAAAGTCCTACAAGGCCAAAGAACTGGCGCGTGAATTGAGCATGGCCAAATCGGATTATCTCGAACTGCGCAAAGCACTGCGCGCCCTGGCAGCTGACGGCAAGTTGCTCAAGTTGAAAAAAAACCGTTATGCCGGATTGTCCAAGGCCGCCATGGCCACCGGCATTCTGCGCGTCAATTCGCAGGGGAATGGCTTTCTCGTGCGCGATGATGGCGGCGACGATGTCTATATCAGCGCCAAAAACAGAGGCTCGGCTTTGCATAAAGATCGCGTCCAGGTCCGGCTTTTGGCGGCCATCGCCGGAGATCGTCAGGAGGGCGTCGTCGTCGATGTGCTTTCCCGCGGCCGCAGCAGCATTGTTGGCACGTTTCGTTGGGGCAAGCACTATGCTTTTGTTGTGCCGGATGACATCAAGATCCAAACGGATATCATCATCCCGGAACCGGAGAGTTCCGGCGCGCAGGATGGGCATAAAGTCGTCGCTGTAATTGACGCCTGGCCGCATGCGCATCTGAATCCGGAAGGGCACATCACCCATGTGTTGGGGTTTGACGATGAACCCGGGGTGGATATCCTGTCGATTGTGCATGGATTCGATCTGAATCCTGAATTCCCGGACAAGGTCCTGCACGAGGTCGAAAAATATCAGCCGGCACCGCTGGATATCAAAGCATCCGGCCGCCTCGACTGCCGCGATTGGCTGATCTTCACCATCGATCCGGCTGATGCCAAGGATTTTGACGATGCCGTCTCGCTGCAAAAGCTGGATAACGGTAATTGGCAGCTCGGCGTCCACATCGCCGATGTCAGTCATTATGTGGTGCCGGGCAGCGCAACCGACGCCGAAGCGCTGCGTCGCGGCACTTCCATCTACCTGGTCGACCGCGTCATCCCCATGCTGCCGGAACGGCTTTCCAATGAACTCTGCAGCCTCAAACAGGGCGAGGACAAACTCTGTTTTTCCGTTCTCCTGGAACTGACGCCCGCGGCCGATCTGGTCAATTATGCTTGTCACGAGTCGGTCATCAATAGTAAAAAACGGTTCTCCTATGAAGAGGCGCAGGCGCTGATCGATGGCAGTCAGCAGAATCCGCAGGCGCTGACGCTGCGCGCGATGCTGGATCTGTCGCGCAAAATGATCAAAAAACGCGAGCAGCGGGGCAGCATCGATTTTGAGTCCATGGAAATTAAGGTGCGATTGGATGAAGCGGGGCATCCCGTTGAACTAACCCGCCGCGAACGTCTGGCAACGCACCGCCTCATCGAGGAGTTCATGCTCCTCGCCAATGAAACCGTCGCACGCCATGTGGGCGAAACGCTGGCGGAGGAGATGCAGAGGACGCCGCCGTTTGTCTATCGCATTCACGACAAACCCTCCAAGGCGGATGTGATGGAACTCCTGAAACTGGCGAAGCTGTTCGGATTCAATCTGGACGCGCCCAAACGCATCACCCCGCATTTCTTTCAACGTCTCTCCCGTGAATTTCAACGCAGCGCGGCCAGCGTGGTGCTGCAGGATGCCTTGCTCAGGGCCATGACCAAGGCCAAATATGGAACCGCCAATGCCGGTCATTTTGGCCTGGCCTATAAATATTATACGCATTTTACCTCCCCCATCCGCCGTTATCCGGATTTAATGGTGCACCGCCTGCTGAAAGCGTATCTGTCCGATCCGCTGGGGACATCGGAGGGGCCGTTGACCGATCAGCTGGAGACGCGCTGCAAGAGCAACAGCGAGAGCGAGGTCCGGGCCCAGGAAGCGGAAAGAGCCTCCATCAAGCTGAAGCAAATCGAATACATGGAAAATCATATTGGCGATGTGCATGATGGATTTATCTGCCGCATTGTCTCCTTCGGTATTTTTGTGACCCTGCCGGAATTCATGGTCGATGGCTTGATTCACATTTCGGATTTGGGGGATGATTACTATATTTATGAAGAATCGAAATATCAACTGACCGGCCAGCACAGCGGCAAAACCTACCGGCTCGGCGAACGGGTGCGTGTGCGCATCAGCCGGGTGGACCGGAATGAACGGTTGGTGGACTTTGTTTTAGTCAGCAAAGAGAATACCAAGAAACCGGATGAGGCGCGCGCGCCTGAATATAAACGAGAGCGGCGTGGCCGCAGGAAAAAATAAAGGAAAGGTTCAGTGTGAAGACTCTCACGTATATCGGACAACGGCAGATTGCGCAAGGCACAATAGAATTGGCCTTTCACAAACCGGAGGATTTTGTTTTTGCAGCCGGGCAGAATATCAATCTGAAAGTGCCGGCCTTAAAGTACGAAGACAGCAAAGGTCCGCGCCGAACCTTCACCATTGCCTCTTCGCCCGAGGAACAGGTTATTCACATTGCAACGCGCATCAGTGAGAGCGGCTATAAACGTACCCTGCTGGAGATCGAAACCGGCGCGGAATTTGAGTATCTTGGACCCCAGGGAAATTTTATCTACGATGCGGCTCTGGAGAACGCCATATATATGGCCGGGGGCATCGGCATCACGCCGTTTCGCAGCATGCTCGGCCATGCCCTGCGGATTGGAACAAAGGGCCGGATTACGCTGCTCTATGGTAATGCCCGCCCCGAGACCAGCGCCTATCATGAACTATTTCTGGAATATGAAAAGCGGGCGCCGTTTTTACATTACATCCCGACCATGACCGAGCTGCCGGCGGGAGACGAATGGCGCGGAGAGCGGCGCTGGCTCAGCGCAGATTTGGCTTTTGAACGGGCGCCCGGCGCGGAGGACGCGACGTTTTTCCTCTGCGGTCCGCCAAAGATGGTGGAGGCGCTCACGGGGCAATTGCGGGAAAAGGGCGTTGCCGCGGAACGAATCCGCTCCGAATCGCTGTGGGGATATTAGCAAATCGCCCCGGGGTCACTCGTGTGACAGCTACAGGTGAGACGATTCGCTGGTTTTTTAAGTTTTTGGAGGCATCATGAGACGTTTGCTCTATGTCATCGGTTTGTTTGTCGTAGTTGTGATGATGAGTGCGGCCTGGAAAAGCCCGCGTTCCTCACAATTTGTCGATGGTGAGGTATTGGTTAAATTCAAAGGAACGGTGAGTGCGCAGTCGAGTGAATCCATCGTCTCGAATCTGGGCGCCCGTACGATGGCACGCGTCCGCAGCATCGGAGTGCAGCGTCTGCGCCTGCCCGGAGATATGACTGTCCAGGAGGCCATCGAACAGTTGTACAAATCCGGCGCGGTTGAGTATGCTGAGCCCAATTATCTGGTGCGTGCGTCAATCATACCCAATGACACCCAATTTGGCCAGCAGTGGGGTCTGAGAAACACCGGCCAGACGGGCGGCTTGTCAGGTGCGGACATTGATGCGGCGCCTGCATGGGACACCATCACCGGCACGACCAGCGTCATCATCGGCGTCCTCGACAGCGGGATGGATTACCGTCATGCGGATTTGAAGAATAACTTGTACACCAATCCAGGCGAAGACCCCTGGTCTGACCCCAATGATCCAAGCACCGGAAACAAGATTGATGATGATGGCAACGGCCTGGTGGACGACTGGAAGGGATTTAATTTTCTCGCCGATCATAATGATGTATATGATGACAATGCCCATGGCACCCATGTGGCGGGCATTGCCGGCGCGGTGGGAAACAATGGTCAGGGCGTCAGCGGCGTGTGCTGGCAGGTGCGCATCATGGGACTCAAATTTCTCAATGCCGCGGGCGATGGCAATGTCGGCGATGCCATCGAGGCGATCGAATACGCGGCCAATATGGGCGTTGATATTCTCAACTGCAGCTGGGGCGGGCCGGATTATTCCGAGACGCTGCGCAACATGGTTACCTATGCCAATGGTCAGGGCGTTCTGTTGGTGGCTGCGGCCGGCAACGGTGGTGTGAACACCGATGACACGCCTGAATATCCAGCCTGTTTTGAGGTGCCCAATGTCATTTCCGTGGCAGCCTCGGATGCCGGAGATCAGCGCGCGGTGTGGGGCAATGAGAATGAAACAACGGATGACTGCGGCTTTGGCTGCAGCAATGTGGTGGCGGCCGTGCCCGGTTCCAATTTTGGCGTAACCACGGTGGATCTGGCCGCGCCGGGAAAGGATATCCTTTCCACTGTGCCCGGCGGCTATGCTGTTTTTTCCGGCACCTCCATGTCCGCGCCCTATGTCTCCGGCGCGGCAGCCCTGGTGCTGGCGCGGAATCCGGGATGGACGCCGAGTCAGCTCAAGGGGCGTCTGATGAATACAGTCGATAAAGTCTCGGCGTTCAGCGGATTGTGCGTCACCGGCGGACGGCTGAATCTGCAGAAGGCGCTGGCGGGGTCGTGAGGATTATCATATGTCACGGCATTGGCCAAGGGTAAGCGATATGCGCCAGGAGCCGCCCAGCTGTACACCCCCTGTCATGAGGTAACCATCTTTTAGCGCCGGTAGCATATAGACGCGTTTGCGTAGAAGCCATTAACCACGGTCATTCGATCACCTATTTGCTAAATGGTTCCATCTCCCTCTGTCATGAGGTAACCATCTTTTGGCGCGCCGGCACGGCTGCGCGTCTGCGCATGCTCGGTGGCCGACGTTCACCCTGCAGGTATTTTCCAAATGATTCCTGTTGAATGACAGGGGTGATGCGGCCCGGCGATCCTGCCGCCTACAAAAAATGTCTTTCCATCCTCTTCTCTCGCGTAATTTTCTTGTTCTGATTAAAAAAAATCACTAAACTACACCGTTGACAACCACCAAAGTCATATGATCATGAGGAATCCATCGTGACCCTGCAACACGAATCTCATTTTGAACAATCCCTGCAGAGAGACATCAACCTCTTGCGCGGCAAAGTGCAAATGATGGCAGAGTTGGATGAAGGCGGGCTGCGCAACAGCATGATAGCGCTGATGAACCGGGATCGCCAATTAGCCTATACCGTCATCCTCCGCGATCGCTGCGTCGATGAACTGGAAACCGATCTAGATCGCCTCTGCCTCGAATTCATCGTCCGCCAGCAACCCGTTGCCGGCCATCTGCGTTTTGTCTACGCCACCATCAAAATCATTCGTGAACTGGAGCGCATCGGCGATTACGCCGAAAGCATCGCCCGCCAGGTGCTGCGCATCATCCCCAGCGATCCCATCCCCCCCCTGGACGATTTCACCGAACTGGCGGAGCTGTCCATTCCCATGTTCCATCAGGCGGTGCAGGCTTTCCTGGAAAAAGATGTTGATCTCGCGCGCAGGATCATGGTGATCGAGGACCAGGCCGATCAGGTGCGCAGCCGCATCAACGCCAAACTGATCAAACACCGCGAGGCCGGGGAACTGGCCATGGAGGCGTTTACCCCCCTGCTGACCATCGCCCGGCGCCTGGAGCGTACCGCGGATCAGGCCAAGAACATCTGCGAAGAAACGATCTACATGACCACGGGTGAGTTCGCCAAACATAAACGGCGCGATTCGTTCCGGATTCTTTTCGTCGACGCGGATAATTCCTGTTTGAGTCAAATGGCCGCAGGCATCGGCGAGGAATTCTTCAGTGACAAGTTCTCTTTCGACAGCGCCGGAATCGTACCTGCGGCAGCCCTCGATCCCATGATGGCGCAGTTCATGGCGACCAAAGGCCTTTCTCTTAAGGATAAAATGCCGCAGAGCCTTTCGGATTATGTAACAGGTCATGAAATCCAGATCATTGTGGACCTCGGAGTGCAAATTCAGAAAAATCTCCCGGCGCAGGCGGCGGATGCCGTTGTTTTTGATTGGCCCATGGACGATCCCAGCAAGATGACCGGCACCCCTGGCGAAATTCACGGCGCTTATGAACAAGCCTATTCGAGTCTGGTTCATCACATCCATGATCTGGTACAAGCGATTCTCGGCCATGCCGAATTCAGGGCGAAAACATCGTGAAAACCTGATGCCCCCGATGCGTAAGACAAGGACCTTCAATGATTACAGCTTTTCGCCGCTCGCGGCGGACACCCATCCAGCGTATTTGTAAGAGAACCGCCTGCGGCTTCCTGTTGCTGTTTTTGCCGATCGTCATCAGCGCCTGTCTGCGCGGACGCTCGCCCGACGTGCCCGGCGGTGGGGTGAAAACGGTCATTCAAAACACCGGCTCCGACACCATGGTGAACCTCGCCCAGGCCTGGGCGGAAGAATACGTGACCATTGCGCCCGGCGTGTCTGTGGAGGTATCCGGAGGCGGCTCGGGAACCGGCATTGCCGCGCTGATCAACGGAACCGTGGATATCGCCAATTGCAGCCGCAAGATGACGCCGGATGAGCGCGAGCGCGCTAAAACCAATACGGGCAAAGAGCCGCGCGAATTTCTGGTGGGGTTTGATGCGCTGGCCGTGTTTGTTCATCCGGCCAATCCAATGGATGAAATCTCTCTTGATCAACTGGCAGAGATTTACGGCGAAAAAGGCGCCATCACAAAATGGTCGGATCTGGGCGTTCGCCTGCCGCTTGATGCACCTGATGAGATGATCCTGGTCAGCCGCCAATCCAATTCGGGTACGTACGAATATTTTCGCGAGGCGGTCCTCGGCAAAAAGCGCGATTTTCGTCTCGGCACCATAGACATGCATGGCTCCAAGGATGTGGTGGAATTGGTGGCGCGTACGCCGGGCGCCATTGGCTATTCCGGCATGGGCTATGCCACCGGGCATGTGAAAATGCTCAGCATTTCCCCCAAAACCGGGACCAGGGCATATGCGCCCACGATTGCAAACACGCAAAATGGCACCTATCCCGTTGCCCGGCCTTTGTTGATGTATACATTGGGCGCTCCCAATGAGGCGGGAGAAAAGTATCTGCAATGGATTTTTTCCGCTCACGGACAAAAACTGGTGGCGCTGTCAGGGTATGTGCCGCTGTCCAATCTCGCGGAGCCATCCCTGCAAAGTAAAGGCGAAGAGGAACTCCCGTGAGGCTGCGCGAACTCGTCAACAGCAAAGAGCTGCTCAAGGAATGGATGATCGAAAAACTGATCTGGATTTGCGGCATCAGCGCCATCTTTTTTGTGTTCGGCATCTTTTTCTTTGTGTTCCGCGAAGGCGCGGACTATTTGTTGCGCGGATTCAAAGTCACGGAATTTTTCACCAGCATCGAGTGGTATCCCACCTCCCGCACCCAGGTGCGTTATGGCGCCCTGGCGCTCATCACCGGCACGTTCAGTGTCACCCTGCTGGCGATGTTCATCGCAGTCCCGTTCGGTCTGGGGGCGGCTGTCTTCATCTCTGAATTCTGCCCGCCGCGGTTGCGCGAGAGCTTGAAAGTGATCATCGAGCTGCTCGCGGCCATTCCCTCGGTTGTTTGGGGATTCATCGGTTTGACCATCATGAATTCGCTCATTCTTAATCTGTTCAGTGCGCCCATCGGTTTGAATGTGTTAAATGGCGGCATCATTCTCGCACTCATGAGTGTGCCCATCATCGTCTCCATCGGCGAGGATGCGCTCAAGGCTGTGCCCGACTCTTATCGCGAAGCGTCGCTGGCGTTGGGATGCACACGCTGGCAAATGATCTTCCGCGTGCTTGTTCCCGCGGCCCGGAATGGCTTGCTGGCCGCGGTGTTGCTGGGGGTCGGTCGCGCGGTTGGGGAGACCATGGCTGTTCTCATGGCCACCGGCCACTCCATTCGCATTCCCGGCGGCGTTCTCGAACCGGTGCGGACGCTGACGGCAACCATCGCCGCAGAGCTGGGAGAAGCGCCGGTGCATTCGGACCATTATCAGGTTCTATTCATCATCGGTATTTTGCTGTTCAGCATCACGTTTGTCGTTAATCTGACCGCGGACCTGGTGGTGCGCGGCATACGCAGAAAATAAACTCAAGACAGAGCATGTTCACCAGCACTAAAAACACACAGCGGAAAAAACGTCAGGAGCTGATCGCGAAATACCTGCTCATGACCATGACGCTGTTGATCATTCTGCCGCTGATCCTGATCATTTTTTATCTGATTTATCAGGCGTCGCCGATTCTCTCAGTGGATTTTCTCCTCAAAAATCCCATTCGCGGCATGCGCGACGGCGGCATCTGGGCGCCGCTGCTCGGCACCATCTATCTGGTCTTGATTTCCTTGCTCATCGCCACCCCCATCGGTGTGTTCGCCGCGGTTTATCTCAATGAATACGCCCGGGAGAGCTGGCTGACGCGCGTGATCAATCTGGCCGTTGTCAATCTCGCCGGCGTTCCCAGCATCGTCCATGCCTTGTTCGGTCTGGGCGCGTTTGTGCTGTTCGCGGGCATCGGCCGCTCGATTCTGGCCGCTTCACTCACGCTGGCCATCATGACCCTGCCGGTCATCATCGCCAGCACCAAGGAGGCGCTCGCCGCGGTTCCCGTCGCTTTCCGGCAGGCGTGCTGGAATGTGGGCGCGACGCGCTGGCAGACGATCCGCGAGGTTGTTCTGCCCAATTCGATCAGCGGCATTCTCACCGGTGTCATCCTGCAGGTTTCGCGCGCCGCCGGGGAGACGGCGCCCATCATGTTCACCGGCGCGGTGTTTTATAAAGCCATTCAAGAGGGTGATCTGTTGGCCTACGGCCTCCTCGATCAATGCATGGCGCTCTCCATGCACCTTTTTACCATATCCACCCAGGTGCCGGATGTGCCGGTGGCGCTTCCTTACGGAACGGCTGTGGTGCTCCTGGGCGTGGTGCTGCTGGTAAATGCCCTGGCCATCGTTTTACGGTTTAAAATCAGGTCGCGAAAGAAATGGTAGCCGGAAAAAGTAAAATATCCGTGCAGGATCTGCGGGTCACGTATGGACACAAAGCGGCGCTAAAAGGCATCTCCTTTGATATTTACGAAAATGATGTGTTCGCGATTATCGGTCCGGCGCAATCCGGCAAATCGACGCTTTTGAGCGTACTCAACCGCACGCTCGAATTCACGGCGGATGCCCGTTATCGCGGCATCGTGAAAGTTGATGGGGACGACATTCGCCATCTCCACAATGTCTACGCCTTGCGCCGCAAGATCGGCATGGTGGCGCCTTTGCCGGTGGGATTGCCTCTGACCATCTATGATAATGTGGCTTTTGCCCCGCGCATGGCAGGCATCCGCACCCGGGACGAGCTCGATCACCGTGTGGAGCAGTGCCTGCGTCAGGCCGCCCTCTGGGATGAGGTCAAGGACCGCCTGAATACGCTCGGCACCCGTCTTTCGGGCGGACAGCAGCAGCGTCTCACCATCGCGCGCGCACTGTCCCATCAGCCGGAAATACTATGTCTGGATGAATTTTCCATCGCCATTGATCCTGTGACCACGATGCGCATTGAAGAAGTTTTGAAGGATTTGAGCCAGCACATGACCATCATTCTGGTCACCAATCTCGTACAGCAGGCACGGCGGCTGGCCAACCGCACCATGTTTCTTTTCAACGGCGAGATCGTCGAACTGGATCATTCAGACGTGATCTTTTCCGATCACCCCGCACAACACAAAACCTATGAATACGTCAATGGCATTTTCGGATGAACGAGAACAAGCACAGCATAGAGACCCGCGCCCTCAGCCTGTGGTATGGCGAATTTCAGGCGTTGTATAACGTCTCGGTGGATATCGGTCATGGATTGATCACATCGTTAATCGGCCCTTCCGGCTGCGGCAAGACGACGCTGTTGCGCTGTTTCAACCGCGTGAACGAACGCTATGGGAATGTCAAGACCAGCGGTGAGATCCGCATTTTGGGCAAGAATATCTATGACCCGGATGTGGAATTGATCGAGCTGCGCAAAAGCGTGGGCATGGTCTTTCAACGGCCTAATCCGCTCCCCATCTCGGTTTACGAGAACGTGGTGTTTGGTCTGCGTCTGCATACGCCAGCGAAAGAGCTGACGCGCGCCCGTCTGGATGAAGCGGTTGAAGAGGCGCTCACGGATGTCGGGTTGTGGGATGATCTCAAGGACCGGCTCAAGCGCAAAGCGACTGATCTGCAGCTCGAGCAGCAGCAGAAATTATGCATCGCCCGTCTACTGCCGCTCAAACCGGAAATCATCCTCATGGATGAGCCGTGTTCTGCGTTGGACGTGGAGGCGACGCGTCAGATCGAGGAGTTGATGCTGGAGCTGGCGGGCCGATATACCATAGTCATTGTTACGCACAATATGGCCCAGGCGCGCCGCGTCAGTCATGAATGTCTGTTCATGCTGATGGGGGAACTGGTTGAACACAGCCGGACCGAAGATCTGTTCATCAATCCGGCGGACAGCCGCACCGCGGATTACATTGAAGGCCGGTTCGGTTGATTCAAAATTGAGTCTATTCTAAAAAGCCTCAACCACGAATTAAACGAATTTGCATGAATTGTTTTATGTCAATTTAGGATCGTTGCCGTTGGTGTAATTAGCGAATTTAGTGGTTTTTTAGAGTGAACTCCTATTTGCAAGGATTTATCCTCTTTCCCAGCCCGATATTTCCGCTTGAAAGATTCGAACAGCTTTTGTATATTATATTTCCCCAACCTGGTTAAACCGGAGCAGCATGCCGGATGCCTCAAAGCTGACCGGCATTTCTTGGCCCTTTTGCACAAAACAAAACCAATGAACTGCTAAATTATTCTCAAATGACGAGAAACGAAATTGTCTTCTATACCTGAAATCCGTGCAGGCTTTGATATCGGTTCCGTGGCCGCCAAGATGGTGATGTTTGTGCCGTCAACGACGGAAGATATTCCTGTGATGTTGCAGGCTCCTTTCATGCGGTTGCAAGCCACCAGCGGCGGCGCATGGTATGGGTGTCATTTGCCTGTATTGGGCGAGCCGCTGCCACTCTGTCGCCGGCTCCTTCAAGAGCTGAAAAATCAGGCTGGCAGCCGGGTTCATCTTCGCTTGCTCTTCACCGGCAGCAATGCAAAATACATCGCTCAATCCATGGGTCTTCCCCACGTCAATGAATTCAAGGCGTTGGCCAGAGGGGTTGCCGAGCTGGTCCCTGAAGCCCGAACCATCCTGGAGATCGGCGGAGATGGTTCGCGTTACTTGCAGATCACGTTTCATGCGGAGACCGGTCATCTGGACATCATCGATTACGCGCGCAACGGAGATTGCGCCGCCGGCACCGGTTCATTCATCGATCAGCAAGTCGCCCGCATGCGCCTCGAAGTGGCGGATATCGGCGCCCTGGTGAGCAAAGCCGGAAAAGCCGCCAATATCGCAGGCCGTTGTTCCGTGTTCGCCAAATCGGATATGGTGCATGCTCAGCAGCGCGGCTATTCGCCGGGCGCCATTCTCAAGGGTCTTTGTGAAGCCGTGGTGCGAAATTATAAAGGCACAGTACTGCGGGGCAAGACGTTGACGCGACCGGCCGTATTTGTGGGTGGCGTCGCCGCCAATCAAGGGGTTGTGGATGCAATGGCCGATGTGCTCGGTTTTGGGCCGGGTGAATTGATCGTTCCGGTCCTGCACGCTTTTGCAACCGCGCTGGGGTGTGCCTCGCTGAAAGATGGGGCCCTGTTAACTCAAGAACATATCGATCAGTTTGACCATCTGGACAGCGCCGGCCTGACGGATAAGAGGCGTTCACAGCGACTGGAACTCTCCCGCGTGCGTTTTCCGGAAAAGCTGCATCAGTTTTGTGAAACCACTTCCGGGAACGACCGCATCGGTGTATATCTTGGCATTGATGTGGGCTCGGTCAGCACCAATCTTGTTTTACTGGATGCCCAGGGTATGCTCATTGATGAAATTTACACCCGGACCGAAGGCAAACCGGTCGAGGTGGTCGACCGCGAACTGCGCGGCTGGCAGGAGAAATGGGCGCACCGAATCGAAGTCCTGGGTGTGGGCACGACTGGATCCGGAAGAGAGATGATCGGGGAGCTGGTGGGCGCAGATACCGTCAACGATGAGATCACGGCGCACAAGACCGGCGCGGCTTTTATTGCGGATCAGTTGGGCGGGGCTTCGGTTGATACGATATTTGAAATTGGCGGCCAGGATTCCAAATTCATCTCCATTGAGGACGGGGTGGTGGTTGATTTCACCATGAATGAGGCCTGCGCAGCCGGCACCGGATCATTCCTGGAAGAGCAGGCCAACAAACTGGGGATATCGATCATTGACGAATTTGCGAATCTGGCCATGCAATCCGCTGCGCCGCTGGCCATGGGTGAGCGCTGCACGGTATTTATGGAGAAGGATGTTTCCGCGTTCCTGCAGCAGGGCATGGCGAAAAAAGATATCGCCGCCGGTCTGGCCTTCGCTGTGGTGCAGAACTATTTGAATCGTGTGGTTCGCGGCCGCAAGATCGGCGATGTGATTTTTTTTCAGGGGGGAACGGCTTATAATAAAGCGGTGGCCGCGGCGTTCACCGCAACCCTGGGAAAATCCATCATTGTTCCACCGCACTGCGGCGTCATGGGCGCCATCGGCGCAGCGCTGTTGGCAAAACTGAAAATGCAGCAGAGTAGCGCCCTCAGCCGATTCCATGGTTTTGACCTGAATGCCGTGCAGTTCACCGTGCGCCAGTTCACCTGCAAGGCCTGTTCCAACCAGTGTGATATGCAGGAAGTCATTGTCAACGGTCAAAAGACCTATTGGGGCGACAAGTGCTCCGAGCGTTACCGCCAGAAAGCCAGGACCGGACAGCGGGCGACAGCGCCTGATCTGGTCACCCTGTATCAGGAACAGCTGGTGCGCGATGTGCCCGGACCGGATGGGTTGGGTGTGAAAATAGGCATCCCCCGCGCCATGTATTTCTTTGACCGTTTTCCGTTCTGGCGCGCTTATTTCGCTGAATTGGGCGCTGAATTGATACTCTCCGAACCCACCAATCGACAGATTATCGCCTGGGGGCGCGAGCACACCATCGCGGAACCCTGCTTTCCCATCATGGCCGCGCACGGACATGTGGTCGATCTGCTGCAAAAGGAGGTGGACTATGTTTTTATGCCCAACGCCATCAATGCGGAAACCGATTCGCCGCAGACCGAATCGTGGTATTGTCCCTGGGGGCAGACGCTGCCGCTGGTTTTGAAAAATAGTTTTTACCATTTAACGTGGCAGGAGAAAATACTTTCACCGGTGGTGCGATTTCGTGATGGTCAGGAAGCAGTGATTCAGGCATTAGCTCCCATGGCGAAAATGCTGGGCATCCGCGCAGAGCGCAATCGCCGCGCCGTGGAGATGGCCTATGCCGTGCAGGCGCAGTTCTGGAGCTCCATCAAGGCCGCGGGACAATCCACCTTGTCCCAACTGGAGCAAGGCAAAGGGAGAGCTGTGGTGCTCATTGGCCGGCCTTATAATGTTTTTGATCCGGGACTGAATTTGAACGTTCCCGGCAAATTGCGTACCCACTATGGCATCGATGTCATTCCCATGGATTTTCTTTCCTATGAGGGCATCGATGTGCAGCCCGTGCATGAGAATATGTTCTGGAATTATGGACGCCGCATCCTCCAGGCCGCTACTTTCATCAGCCGGAATAAAAATTTGCATGTGATTTACTTCACCAATTTCAAATGCGGGCCTGATTCCTACATCAAACATTTCATGCGACAGGCCCTGGGCGCGCCATTTCTCACCCTGCAATTCGATGAGCACGGCAATGATGCGGGTATCATGACGCGTTGTGAAGCCTATCTGCAGAGCAAGGGTCTGTTGCAGCATGCTTCACGGCTGACCTCTGTCTTAAGTGAGATGAGGTAACGGGATGAAGCGGACAAAAACATTGCAGGGCCGCAGGCTCTATATCCCGCAGATGTCTTACGAAGGCGCGCTGTGCATGGCGGCTGCGTTCCGGTCCATCGGCATCGAGGCTTATCCATCTCCGGACAGCGACGCGCACAGTGATGATCTGGCCCGGAAATATCTCAGCGGTGATGAGTGCCTGCCTGAAGCAATCACGCTGGGGAGTTTTCTCAAGGTGACCGAGATGCCGGATTATGATCCGGCCAGGACCGCTTTTTTGCTGCCGACCTCCAATGGCCCGTGCCGCTTTGGTCATTATCTGCCGCTGGCGCGTAAAATATTTGCGGATCGCGGCGAGGACGAGGTCCTCATTCTGTCACCGACCAGTTCAAATGGGTACCAGGACATCGGCAAGGGCGCCCGGGAATTGGTGCGCACAGGTTGGCGGGCGGTGATCGTTTCGGACATCATGCGCAAGATGCTGCTGAAGACACGGCCTTATGAAAAAGAAAAGGGATTGAGCGATCGCATTTTTCAGGCGTCGTTGAATCGCGTCTGCGAAGCCCTGGCGTTGCCCGCTATTTCTCACAAAAAACGCATGGGAGAGATCCTGCGCGCTCTCACTGCCGCGCGCGATGCCTTCAGGACCGTCGAAATGGATCGCAGAAAGCCAAAACTCCTCATTGGCATCGTCGGAGAAATTTTTTGCCGTTTGAATGATTACTCCAATAGTTACCTCATCCGCTTGATCGAAAAGTACGGCGGTGAAGCGTGGATGTCCGATGTCTCCGAATGGGTGTGGTATACCAACGATGAAGAGGAAAAACGTCTGATCCGGCAGGGCAAGCGCTTTTCCGGAAGCATGATGATAGCGAAAATCCGGCAAAAAGTGATGCATGCCGATGAAGCCGCCATGCTGGCCCTTTTCCGCGAAGATTTTTTTGATTATCCCGAGCCAAAGCATATCACGCAGGTGCTCGATCTCAGCAGGCCTTATTTGCCGCGGGAGGGCGCCCATGGCGAGATGGTCATATCCGTGGGCAAAGCCATCTGGTATCAGCGCAAGGGCGCCGATGGTGTTATCGATATCAGCCCCTTCACCTGCATGAATGGCATTGTCTGCGAATCGGTCTATCCGCGGGTGAGCGAGGATTTGGGGCAATTTCCGCTGCGGGTTCTCTATTTTGATGGTTTGCAAAGCAACTTTGAGAGCGATGTGGAGATTTTCATGGAATTGGCGCGCAATTACCGGCAGCAGCGCACAGACAAGACGGGGTTAACGCGCTCATGATGAAACGTATATCAGAGATCATTCTTGCGGTCATAATCTGGACCTATGGGTTGATCATCACCATTCCAGTCCTTTTATTCATTACGCTTTTGGGGCTCTTGTTTCCGCCTCGTATTTATAACGATTTGGGCCGCGCGCTGTTGCGTTTTTTGGTCCGGCTCTATGGCGGCCACGTCCGCGTTGAAGGGTTGGAGCGGCTCGATCGCAGCAAGACCTATCTCTTCATGCCCAATCATGTGAGTCTGTTCGATGTCCCGCTCGTCGGCGGCTATCTGCCCTTTTTCGCCCGCGGCGTGGAGGCTGCCGAGCAGTTCAAGTGGCCGCTCATCGGCTGGTTCATTCGCAGCATCGGCAATATCCCCATCGAACGCGCCAGTGCCCATGCCTCCTGGGCGAGTCTGGAGCGCGCGGCAGAAGATATCCGGGCTGGCAAATCCATCATCATCATGCCCGAGGGGACGCGCACGCGCACCGGTGCGCTGGGGCCTTTCAAAAAGCTGCCGTTCCGGCTGGCGCAAATGGCGGGGGTGGATATCGTTCCCATCGGGACGAGCGGATTGTTCCGCTTCAAATCGCGCGTGAGTTGGATCGTCCGCCCCGGCCCCATCCTCCTGAAAGTGGGTGCACCGCTCCCCTATGATGAAATCAAATCGAAAAGTGTGGAAGAACTCACAGCTCTCGTCCGCGAAAAAATTTCGGATCTTATCGAGTACCCATAAAAACTATCAGCGAGGCGCTATGTTCAAGAGTATTTTACCCAAGGAGTACGCTTTTTTTGACTTTTTCGAAAATCACGCAGCGCTTATTTTCGAAACGTGTCATGAATTGCTGCGTTTGACTTCCGGAGAGAAAGAATTGCCGGGGGCTGTTCAACGCGTCAAGGATTTGGAACATCAGGCGGATGATCTCACCCACCAATGCATTGACGCACTGCATCGCACGTTCATCACGCCCATTGACCGTCCGGATATTCATCAACTGATCAAGCGCATGGATGATATCATCGACTGCATCGATGGCGGCGCGAGCCGCATGGCGCTCTATGGCATCACGGGCATGCGTCCCGAGGCGAAAGCACTGGCAGAAGTGCTGGTCAAAGCCTCGGAATGCATCAAAACGGCAGTTCATGCTTTGCGGAATCTGAAGAACAGTGCGATCATCATCGAACAGTGTCATATCATTCATGATCTGGAGAACCAGGGAGATGACATCTTGCGATCGGCGTTGTTCCGTCTGTTCCGGGAATCGGATCCGATCATGATCATAAAATGGAAAGAAATATTCGAGCGCCTGGAGAAATCGGTGGACCGTTGTGAGGATGTGGCCAACATCATTGAAGGTGTGGTTATCTCCGCCAGTTGATGCGATGTATCGGATGCGGTATTGATATTAGGGTAATGCTGTATGAGTACTACCATGATAATGGTTGTTTTGACCGTGGCTATTGCACTGGTTTTTGATACCATCAATGGATTTCACGACTCCGCCAATTCCATCGCTACGGTGGTTTCCACGCGGGTTCTTTCACCGCGCGTGGCTGTCATCTGGGCGGCCTTTTTCAATTTCGTCGCCATGTTCATTTTTATGCCGCGGGTGGCTGATACGGTGTCGAAAATCGTCCACATCCAGGCGGGTGATCCCGCGTTTATCTATGTCGTGCTGGCGGGACTCCTCGGCGCCATCGTCTGGGATCTTATAACCTGGTGGTTGGGACTCCCCACCAGTTCTTCACACGCACTAATCGGAGGATTTGCCGGAGCAGGTATTGCTTATAAAGGAACTGATATCATTAACTGGGAAAAAGTATGGGCAACGGTGCAATTCATTCCGTTGTCACCCCTGCTGGGTTTGCTGCTGGGATTTGTCATCATGGTGGCGGTATACTGGCTTTTTCGCCGCCGCCGGCCCTACGAGGTGGATAAAATTTTTCGCAAGGGACAGCTGGTCTCCGCGGCGCTCTATTCATTGGGGCACGGCGGCAATGATGCGCAGAAAACCATGGGACTCATCGTGGCCCTGTTGGTGGCAGCCGGCATGTTGGATAAAGATACGCAGCTATCCTTGCTGGATATGAAAACCAGTTGGATTATACTCTCCTGTCAAACAGCGATGGCCTTGGGAACGGCGTTCGGTGGTTGGCGCATTGTCAAAACCATGGGGATGAAGCTGACGCAGCTCAAGCCGGTGCATGGATTTTGTGCGGAGACCGCCGGCGCGATCACCATTTTCATGGCGACCCATATGGGCATCCCTGTGTCCACCACCCACACGATTTCCGGCGCCATCGTCGGTGTGGGCTCGACCACCCATGCCTCTCAGATCAAATGGAGCGTGGCCGGCCGGATTGTGATTTCCTGGGTGATTACGATTCCATTTTCCGCGCTGGTTGCGGCCGGGTGTTTCTGGATCATGCACCTGTTTCACACCAATTTTTAACAGCAAAAAGCCCTTGCCGTCATCGACAAGGGCTTTTTTGTTGAACTACTCAACTTTGGATACTTTGACGGCCTGGGGACCTTTGTCTGAATCTGCCACTTCAAATTCAACCACATCGCCATTAGTCAGTGAACGAAAACCCTCGGACGCAATTCCGGAAAAATGGACAAAGATATCTCCGCCGGATTCACGCGTGATGAATCCATACCCTTTGGAAGTGTTGAACCACTTTACGGTGCCACGTTCCATATGAAACCCTTTCAATGAAATGTGTACATGGTTCGTACACCAAAACGGCCGACTTGTCGTGTAAACCGGGCTGGTCTGGTCCGTGTTTACAGCGAGTATTGCTGGAGCGGAAATGGTCCGTGCAGCAAATGGTACAAGGGCATACACGGTGTACATCAATTACACCAAAATGTAAAAGATTCACCGGCAAAATGCAAGAAAAATGTAGTGAACTGTTATATTAATAGATGTTTGCATTCGAATTAAATTTTCCCGGATTCTGGGTCAACCTCCCCACAGCGATTGCATGCCCGCACTTCATGGGTGCATTGAATCAGGATTACGCCAACCGTTGACACCGGATCATAGTTTATTCCGATTTCTCTTGACATGAATGGTGTGGTGTGTTATATTATATTGATATCAAAAAGATATTACATTACCAACGAAAGGGTAATATATGTTCAAAGAGAAGCAAAAGACGGCTTTCAGCGGCTGGGCTGCGCTGGTCAGTCTAATCGTCGCCCTGGGCCTGACTGTTTATTGGTTCGTTATGCAGATCATTGACCTCAATCAGGGTAATCCGGCGTCTCCACTGGAGCTGGTTGGCAACATTGTGTTGTTTGTTGGTCTTTTGGTAACCATGCACGGTTTTTTTACCATCGAACCGAACGAAGCGATTGTATTGCTTCTGTTTGGCCGTTACATCGGCACGGAAAAGACAACGGGTTTTCGCTGGGCCAATCCTTTTTACACCCGCAAACCCATCTCCTTGCGCGTGCGAAATTTCGACAGTGAAAAGCTCAAGGTGAACGACAAGCGCGGCAATCCCATCGACATTTCCGCCGTGGTGGTATGGCGCGTGAGCGATACTGCCCAGGCTGTATTTGAGGTGGAGAACTATACGGAATATGTGCGCATGCAATCCGAATCCGCGCTGCGCCATCTGGCGACGCAGTATGCCTATGACAGCAGCGAACACGAGGAGGTGAGTTTGCGTGTTTCCATCGATGAGGTTTCCGAGGCGTTGGGCAAAGAGATTCAGGAACGCGTCAAGCGCGCCGGTGTGGTCATTGAAGAGGCGCGTATCAACCATCTTGCGTATGCCGCGGAAATTGCGTCGGTGATGCTGCAGCGGCAGCAGGCGGAGGCGATCATCGCGGCGCGGCAAAAAATCGTCGATGGCGCGGTGGGCATGGTACAGATGGCGCTGGAACGGTTGAGCACCGAGGGCGTCTTGCATCTGGACGAAGAACGCAAGGCCACCATGGTGAGCAATCTCATGGTGGTGTTATGCGCGGAGCGGGCGGCGCAGCCTGTCTTGAACACCGGTTCGCTTTATTAGGATCACTTCATGGCTGGAGAGAAGAAATCCATATTGCTGCGCATCGACCCGAAACTGGCGGCCGATTTACAGAGATGGGCGGATGATGAGCTGCGCAGTCTGAACGGGCAAATGGAGTGGATTTTGCGGGAAGCTGTGCGCTTGCGCAGCAAGGGTTCCTCCGCGAGCCATCCACAGCGAGGAGCGGGCCATGAAAAAAGCCAATAGAGTCGGAGTTATTGGTGCGGGACCGGCGGGGCTGATTGCCGCGATCATGGCCGGCCGCGGCGGGGCCGAGGTCGGCCTGTTTGAAGCCAATGCCCGGCCCGGTAAAAAACTGGCGGTCACCGGCAGCGGCCGCTGCAACATCACCAATCAGCATCTCGATCCGATGCGCTACGTCTGTCGCGATTCCCGGTTCGTCCTCTCTGTGCTGGAGGCGTTTGCTCATCGGGACCTGGTGCGGTTTCTGGAATCCATCGCCGTTCCCATCAAGGTCATGGAAGACGGCTGGTGCTATCCGCTTTCGGAATCCGCGGCCAATGTGGTTGCGGCCTTGACGGCGGCGCTGCAGATCGAGGGGGTCGTGCTGCATCTGCAGGAAGAGGTCCGTGATTTTTATCCCGTCGCGGAGGGCTGGCAGGTGGTTGGTGCGGAAACGTACACATTCGACCGGCTGATCGTTGCCAGTGGAGGTAAGGCTTATCCCCAGCTGGGTTCCCGGGGCAGCGGTTATCCCGTGCTCGGTCGCCTGGGACACACTATTATGCCTTCGCGGCCCGCGCTGGCGCCCATTGTGGCAGAGATGAGCCGCCTGCACAAACTGCAGGGGGTACGCATGGATGTGGCGCTGACATTGCTGCGCGGGGCCGAGTGTCTGGGAGCGAGTCATGGAAACGCTATTTTCACCCAGTGGGGAGTGAACGGTCCCGCGGCCATGGATCTGAGTCACCTGATCGCAATGGAACAGGACAACCTTGAACTGGAAATCGATTTTTTGGCGCGGTACAAAGAGATGTTTTTCGAGCTTTTCGCGCAAAGAGTGGACAGCGATTGGCCTGTTCGTGTGGTACTTGGTTCGGTTCTGCTGCCAAAGGTTGTTCAAGTCCTGATGCATTGGAGCGGGGTGGCGGATGACCTCAGCATGCGCCATTTGGGCGAACAAAGAAGGGAAGCGCTTTTCAGGCATTTACAGCATACGCGCGTCGCGGTTACGGGAACGCGTGATTTCAATTATGCGCAGGTTTCCGCAGGGGGCGTGCCGGTGCATGAAGTGGAGGCCAGGACGTGCCTGTCGCTGAAACAGAGGGGGCTTTATCTGGCTGGGGAGGTGTTGGATGTTGTGGGGCCCTGTGGCGGCTATAATCTCCAGTTTGCCTTCAGCACTGGTGCCCTGGCTGGTAAAGCGGCTGCGGCGTTCTGATTTTATCCCTGAGCGATTCAAATCCCCCCTCAGCTACCTTATAACATAAAAAAGCTCCGGTCATGAAATGACCGGAGCTTGAACGCTGCAGAGAAAAGCCCTTCGCGATGATTACAGGGAAACCTGATAATCCGATTCTTTTTTAAGTTTTTCCACGATGGAGGTATTCAGTTCGCGGCGCTTGTTGCGCAGGAGCTGCTGTTCCAGCTCGTTTTTGATCTCATCGAAGGGTCTGGTTTCCTTCTGGCGATCGACGATCTGGAGGATATGGTAGCCGTACTGGGTCTCGACGATATCGCTGATCTGGCCGACGGGCACGGTAAAAGCAGCATCTTCAAAGGGTTTGACCATATGGCCGCGCGGGAAATTCTCATACAAACCGCCGCTCTCTCTGGAGCCCTGATCCTCGGTATATTGTTTTGCCAGCGTGGCAAAATCCTCACCCGATTTGGCGCGTTGCAGCAGACTTTCAATCTGTTTTTTGGCTTCCGCTTTAGCTGAGTCGCTCTTGCCCTGGGTCATGAGCAGGATATGGCGTACGCTGGCGGTTTTGTCCTGCGCATAAGCCGTTTTCAATTCATCTTCGGTAACCTTGGTTTCGTTATAGAGCTTTTCAAAATATTGGCGGATGGTCATTTCGCGTTCGACATCTTTTCTCACGGTTTCGAGGGAGATACCATCGCCGCCGATCCGTTTGGCGAAGGCCTCTTCGCCGCCGTTTTGCGTATAGATAAAGTTGAGCGTGCTGTCGAGTTGTTGCGGGGTGATGGCCACGCCGGAATTTTTCGCCGCTTCCAGCAGCAGATTACGTTCGCCCATGCGTTCGATATTGACTTTGAGGAACTCGGGCAACCGCTTGGGATCGAGATTTTTCAACTCGTTGATGTTCTTGCCCATGGCCAGTTGCATCTCGGTGAAAAAAGTGCCCGGTGTGATGACGAAATATTTGCATTTCACCAGTTCTTTATTCTGATCAGGATCCACAACGGGATAGGACTTGGACACTTCTTTTGCCAGCTCGTATATCGGAGTTCCTTTTTCGAGTTTTAAGCCCTTGGGACCACCGCAGCCACCGACAACCAATGCCAGGAACAAGACGGCGATGACTAATTTACGCATGGGATTCTCCTTGTTTGATAGATTGATTTTATAAATTTTAAAATACAAGATACGAATAATTTATCATATTTCATAAAGTTTTATTTTTTCATGGACTCGAAATGATCCAAATCACGCCATGAAAACTTGATCCATTTTGTCAATTCCTGCTGCAAGGGATTTCTCCGCTTGTGTGCTGGAAATGCCTGTCATAAGATGTGCGATGGATTTAATAAAAGGTCAAGGGCAAGAGAAGAGGCACAAGATTCTCTTTTTGTTTGTGTGGATTATTTTGTGTACTTTAGGGGGTGTATCTGGAGCAGAGATTATGAGAAAAACCAAAATAGTCGCCACCATCGGCCCCGCGACGCGCAGTGATGAAAAGATCGATCAACTCGTCCGGGCGGGCGTGGATGTTGTGCGGCTCAATTTTAGCCATGGAACGGCCGCGGAACACGCCGAGGTTGTCACGGCGGTGCGGCGGGCGGCGCAGCATCATGAGCGGGCGGTTGCCATTTTACAGGATCTGCAGGGACCGAAAATCCGCACCGGGGCGCTCAAGGATGGCAAGCCGGTCGTGCTGACGGCCGGGCAGGCGTTGATCATCACCACGGAGGCGTGTGCGGGCACGGCGGAACGGATCAGCACCTCCTATGAGGCTCTGCCGGGCGATGTCAAGCGCGGCGATCGCATTTTGCTGTCCGATGGTCTGATCGCTTTGCAGGTGGTTTCGAGTGCCGGTGCGGAAGTCACTACCCAGGTGGTGAACGGGGGGATATTGAAAGCGCATCAAGGCATCAATCTGCCCGGTGTCGCCTTGAGTGCGCCCGCTGTCACGGAAAAGGATTTGCAGGATCTGCAGTTCGGTCTGCAGCAGGGCGTCGATTTCATCACCTTGTCGTTTGTGCGCAGGGCTTCCGATATTGTGCAGGTAAAGCAGATCATGGCTCAAGCGGGGAGACGCATCCCGGTGGTTGCCAAAATCGAGCGCGCTGAGGCGCTGGAGGATTTGCCCGCCATTCTCGCACAGGCCGATGTGGTCATGGTGGCGCGCGGTGATCTTGGCGTCGAGGTGCCGGCGGAAGAAGTGCCCATCATTCAGAAGCAGATCATCGAAGCGGCCAATGAAGCCGGAGTTCCGGTGATCACCGCCACGCAGATGCTGGAGTCCATGATTCATCATCCGCGGCCGACGCGGGCCGAGGTCAGCGATGTGGCTAATGCCATTATCGATGGCAGTGATGCGATCATGCTCAGTGCTGAGACAGCCATCGGCGACTATCCCCTGGAGGCGGTTAAGATGATGTCGCGGATTGCGGAGGTGGCCGAAAAAAGCGGCCGGCACGGGGATTGGGTGCAGCAACGGCGCTGGCATGTGCCGGCGATTCCGGGTCCGGCGCATTCAATCGCCGCGGCAGCGCGCACCATCGCAGAAGAGCAGACCGTGGCGGCGATCTGTGTGTTTACGCTCTCTGGGGAGACGGCGCGATGGATTGCAAATCAGCGCCCCGGAGTGCCGATCATTGCATTTACCCCTTCGCAGGCGACGTTTCAAAAATTAAGTCTTTATTGGGGCGTGCTGCCGCGGATGGCTGCGTTCAGCGCTGATGTAGACATGTTAGTAGAGTTCATGAGACCCGTTGTCCACCAGGTCGTGGGAGCAGAAGCCGAGTCCGTCCTGCTGATTGGTGGTCATCCGCTGGCTGCCGGCGCAAGCACCAACTTTTTAAAAATACAGTGCCTTAAGTCTGAACGATAAAAAATCAATTGACTTTTACCCCAGAAAGCGATACTTTTACTGTCATTTTTTTAAGCTGTCTGTTGGAAAATCAAGCAGGTTTCAGGTGGCAGGCAGCAGATCCACAAGGAGGAGTTGTTTTGCGCTTATCGCAGTACATGAATGAGGGTTTGATATATCTCGATATATCGGCTAAAGACAAGTCGGATGCCATCGCCCAGATGGTCCAGTTGATGGCGAAGTCCAAGGCGTTAAAAGATGCGAATGTTTTCGGGGATGAAGTGAATCAAAGAGAGAGTCTGGGCAGCACTGGCATCGGCAAAGGCATTGCCATTCCGCATGCGCGCAGCAAACATGTGGCAAAAATTACCATTGCTTTTGCCCGGCTTGAAAAAGGTATCGATTTTGGCGCGGAAGATGATGAATTGGTGCGGTTGGTTTTTCTCATGGGCACGCCGGTTGACGCCGTTGGTGAATATCTGAAAATACTCGCCAAGCTTTCCAGGCTTCTGAAGGAGAACGGATTGCGCAAGAAGCTGCTCAAGGCGGATTCGCCGGATGAGGTGATGAATATGATCGAAGAGGCGGAGGATCAAGCCCTTTGATCCAGGATCAACAAAAAAAGGCCGCTGATATTGCAAATCAGCGGCCTTTTTTTCTGTTTGACGGGTAATGCCTGTTTTAGACTTGAGCGCCTGGACGGTTCTTTTCTTCCCAGATTTGCACGAGATGTACGATGGTTTCCACGGCTTTGTGCATATCCTGAATTGAAATCCATTCCTGACGCGAATGAAAGTTATGTCCGCCGGTGAAAATATTGGGGGTGAGAAGTCCTTGATAAGAGAGTCTTGAGCCGTCCGTGCCGCCGCGTATAAGGCCTTTGACAGGAGTGACGTTAGCACGGCTAACTGCTTGCAGGGCGTAATCCACAACCCGGGGATTTTTATCTATTTCATACCTCATGTTGCGATACGATTCATCCACCTTGAAAACCATGGTGGCTTTGGGGTGCGCAGTCATGACTTGTTCTGCAAGCTGTTTCAGAAAGGCTTCTTTTTCCCGTAATCCCTCGACGGTGAAATCGCGGATGAGGAATTTAATGGCCGATTCTTCAACCCCGCCGCTGATGTGATGCGGATGCACATACCCTTCTCTCTTTTCCGTGGTCTCGGGCGACGTTGATGTTTTGGGCAATCGTTCGATGATTTCGGCGGCGATTTTGACGGCGTTTACCAGTTTTCCCTTGGCGTAACCGGGATGGACATTGACGCCGTGGATGGTAATGGTGACGCTGTCGGCGCAAAAGGTTTCATCCTCAACCTCTCCCAGAGATTCACCATCAATGGTATAGGCGAACTGGGCGCCGAAGGATTCGACATTAAAATGCTCAGTACCGCGTCCAACTTCCTCATCCGGGGTGACGGCGATGCGAACGCTGCCGTGTTTGATTTCCGGATGATTGACGAGGTGGTGGATGGCATCAAATATTTCGGCAATTCCCGCCTTGTTATCGGCGCCCAGGAGAGTGTTGCCGTCGGAGGTGATGATATCGTGGCCGATCTGATTACTGAGGGCCGGATTATCTTCCGCCTTGATGACCACGCCGGAGGGGAGTTCGATATCACCGCCCTGATAGTTCGCGTGGGTGATGGTTTTAACATTGGCGCCACTCACATCCGGGGAGGTGTCCATGTGGGCGATGAGTCCTATGACGGGAACGTGATGATGGACGTTGCCGGGGAGGGTTGCGGTGACATAACCCCACTCGTCCATTTGTGCATCGCTCAATCCCATTTCGCGCAGCTCTTTGGCCAGTTCCTTGCCAAGGATTTTCTGTTTTTCCGTACTTGGGAACGTCGTGGATTCTTCGCTGGACTGGGTGTCGTACATCACATATCGTAAAAACCGATTTACGCAGGTGTGTTGTAGGGTATTCATGATAGGCGGACTCCTGTTCTTTTTTGTTTTATTTCCATAAAAAAATAATTATTGTCTTGGTGCGAGTAGCGAGGCAGAGAAAACAGGACATATTTCTATTTTGCGGCAGATGCAGCGAGCGTGCCGTATTTTCTCTCTAAAATATAACAAAAGGAAACGAGATGACAAGACAATTTTTTCTCAGCCTGATGATTCTGGCGATTTTTATGGGGTGTTCGAGGCAGGAAGAGTCCGATCAGAACCCTGCCGTGGAACAGACAACAACGGGGGATGCTGCAGGGAATGGCGGTTTTCTGAGGATGCATCTCCAGGGCAAATGGATTCGCGATTCCTTTTTTGTCGCGCAATTCACACCGCGAGGAGATCTCTTTTCCAAGGATAATCTGCAGTTTTACAATTACGACATTCAATCGCAAAAATACCCGCGTTTATTAATCAGCATTGATTTTCTCGAGAGTGATTTCAAAAAATGGCAAGGGCGCGTTTATCCCATGGATGTGTTTGTCTTGACCATTGAGAAGGAGACCGCAGCGCTTCAGGCACAGGGAACCCTGAAAATCACCCGCATCACGGATCAAACGGTCGAAGGTCATTTTACCGGAGAACTTTTCTCCGAGGATGGCTTGCGGAAATTTCCGGTCGACGGCGAGTTCAAAGGGATTTTCCGTCTCAATGTCTGAGTCCATGAGAAAAATGCGCGCCGCTGCCAAGGTTTTTCGTACAAGTTTTACGCTTAAATGGTGTCCAATCAATGAACAGGAAGATGGAAATTGAGGCGCCTTTGCAGGAACAGGAACTGATAAAACGTCTTCAGGATGGCGATGAACAGGCCTACAAGTCGTTGTTTTCCGGGTACAGCGATATGGTGTACCGGTTGTGCTGGCGTTTGCTGGAAGATGCGCGCGAGGCCGAGGATGCTACCCAGGATGTTTTTTGTAAAGTATTTACAGAGGTCCGCAAATTTCGCGCCGAGGCCAAGCTCTCCTCCTGGCTTTATCGCATGACCCTCAACCATTGTCTCAATCGCCGCCGGCAAAAACGCAGGGCGCAGTTTTTTTCTCTGGATTGGCTGGCAGGCGGTAAAGAGGAGGCGTCATCGTTGTCCGAAGATCCGGCTGCGCTGGTTGAGAGGAAAGAGCGGGATGAGATCCTGCGTACAGCCATCGAGGCACTTTCCGAGACGCAGCGGACGGCGTTGATATTATGCCGTTTTGAAGGCTTGAGCTACCAGGAGATTGCAGAGATATTGCAATGTTCAGTCGCCGCGGTTGAAAGCAGAATATTCCAGGCTAAAAAAAAATTGTGCAAAAAGTTGATACCCCTGTTGAAAGATACAAGTTTTTGAACAGGGTGGTGTCTAATTTACAGAAGAGAACAGTATGAGACATCTAACCATTAAAAAATATCTATTGCTCTATATAGATGGGCAATTGGATGAGCGCAAAAAGGCCGAAATCAGCGAGCATTTGCAGGATTGCACGGCCTGTGCCACTCTGGTTCAGCAGCTGCAGAGGCTGATGAATGCGCCGGAGCGGATGTCCGCCATGAAGGCGCCGGACTACCTGTGGACGCGGCTGCAAGTCCGCTTGCGTCACCAGGCGCAGATCAGCAAACCGTACGGGGAGCTGCAGTGGCGGCCGCTCATGGCCACGCTGCTGATTGCTGTTGCGTTGACAGTCGGTTTTTTTCTCGGTGATCTTCCGCTCCATTCAGAATTGCCTGTTTCAGAATCGCAATCGTTGCGCGCATCCTATTACACGGATATGCTCGAACCTTTTGCGCCCCCTACCATGGTCGAAGCGGTGCATCAGTTCTATGAGCAAGCCGGAGAGGGTGTACAATGAAGAAAAAATGGTTTCTGATTATTGTCGGATTGCTCACGCTTATCAACCTGGCTGCCTTTTCCCGCCTGGCTTACCGGCAGTGGTGCGCCCACAGTGAAACAAAAGCTTGTCCGCGTCAGGAGATTGAGGCGGAAAAAATACTGGTCGAGAAACTCGGTTTGCGGGATGAACAAATCGCTCCCATGCGCGCGCTGCGGCTAAAGTTCAATCAAGACGCAGCCCAGTCCTCCGCAGACATGGAACGCGAAAGGATGGCGCTGACCAATTTGTTGATGGCGCCCGAAACGGATTCCGCCGCCATTGAGAGGGTCATGACGAGAATCGACTCTTTGCAATCCAATTTGCAGCGCCAGGTCGTACACAATTTATTGGCACAAAAAACTTATCTGAACAAAAACCAACAACAACTGTTTTTCGCTCTGATCCTTCACTCGTGTGCGATGAATTCAAACACATGCATAAATCAGGAACCATGTACAAACCAAAAGGAGTAACTTTATGAAACGCAGAATCGCCCTCATCCTCGCTGTAGTATTCATGTTTGTGCTTGCCGCCGGCATGTTCTATGGCAACGTCCGTGCCGATGAAAAGACCAAGCCCTCGAACTGCACCATGCAGAAAGAGGGGGCGTGTCAGCACGATAAAGCGCAGTGCCAGGAGAAATGCAAAGAGCTGGGTAAAGAACAGTGCCAGGAGAAATGCAAAGAGCAGTGCAAAGAGAAAAGCCAAGAGCAGCCCAAGAGTGCTTGCAAGCAGAGCTCCTGTACAAAGTCGTGCCCCGCTGCCGCTGCCTGCCAGAAGGCCGAAGAAAGCAAAAAGTAACAATCCGATATTGACTTCAGAAGGAAGGTCCCGAGACCTTCCTTTTTTTTTATCCTTCCTGGCAGCGGCAGCTGTAAATAATGATTGCATTTGTTTGTCATTTGGTCATACATTTCAGGTACAAAACCCATCGAGGAGTGTATGACACGTAAATGGACCTTTCAGGAACTGCAGGCGCAACACAGCGCCCTTAACACTTCAGCAGGCCGGCCCCGGCGTCCCATCTCGGTGATTCTGGACGACATTCGCAGTCTGCACAATGTGGGCGCCATATTTCGCACCGCCGATGGCGCCTGCCTGGAGCATCTTTATTTATGCGGCATCACCGGAACGCCGCCGCGGGATGAGATTCGCAAGACGAGCCTCGGCGCCGAAGAGGTGGTGCCCTGGAGCTACCATCAAAACCCAGAAGAGCCGGTCGCTTTGCTGCGGCAGCAGGGGTACCAAATCGTGGCTCTTGAGCAGACCACCGCCAGCGTCGATTATCGCGCGGCCGCTTACCGGTTTCCCCTTTGCCTGATTGTCGGGCATGAATATAACGGTGTCCGCGATACCCTGGTTGCACTGGCGGATATGGCGATAGACATCCCCATGAAAGGGGTCAAATTGTCCCTGAATGTCTCGGTCGCGTTTGGCATTTCGGTGTACGAATTATGTACCAAA
This sequence comes from Candidatus Zhuqueibacterota bacterium, assembly GCA_963169875.1. GTDB lineage: Bacteria > Zhuqueibacterota > Zhuqueibacteria > Residuimicrobiales > Residuimicrobiaceae > UBA2214. Next base: position 55,562 of record CAUJEL010000172.1, on the reverse strand, counting down.
TGGGAAGATATTAGCACGGGACACTGTTAAATAAGGCGTTATTAGTATAAGGATGAAGAAGATGTTGACATGGATTAAATCGCGCTACCAACAGGCTGGCAGATATGGAATTCGCAGCGTCATCTACACCACCATCGGCCTGGCGGGCTTGATGTTTGAGGCATACCGCTTTGGTATGCTGCGTCCCTTTGCTTTGCTTCTGTGGTTGATCATTTTCGCTGCAGGTTGCGGGTTGTTCCTCTTCATGAAGGATCCGAGAGGATGAAGCGGTCGTGGCGAATTCTGTTTATTCTGGCTGTGATGCTTTTAATACAATCCAAACCGGGCGAGCTGACAGAAAACAGCCGGCGCGGTGTAGAGTCCGCGGTGGATGTGGAGAATCCCGTTGACGTATTGCATTATGAAGTTCATCTCCTTCTTGATCCTGCAGAAAAAATGATATTCGGCAAAGCCAACCTGTCCATTCGCAGCAAACAGACCTCCGATTTTTTTTATCTTCATCTCCAGGGTCTGACGGTGGATTCCTTGTGGAGCGATCACGGTGATCTGGTTTATCAGCGCATGGAAGAACAGCTGATCATTCATACTTTGCAGCCGCTGCAGCAGGATTCGCTGTTTAGGGTGATTATTCACTATCATGGCAATCCCAGAAATGACGGCTTTGGCGGATTCTTCTGGGGCGATGGAATTGTTTACACCGTGGGAGAAGGCATTCGTTCTGATCCCCCTTCCATGCTGCGCTATTGGGTGCCGAGCCATGACGAGCCGTTCGATAAAGCGGCGTTGGATATCCATATTACCGTACCACAAGCCATGCAAGCCTATTCTAATGGCGAGCTGATCCGCACTGTTCGCGACAGCGGGGCGAAAACGGCCACGTTTCATTATCGTGAGCAGCATCCCATAGCGCCCTATCTGATCGCCATCACTGCTGGTCATTTTCAGGTGCTGGAGGATTCGTATGTTTCGCGCTCTGGGAGAAACATCCCCATTCAGTTTATCGTCTCACCCGCAAGCGTGGATAAAGCCCAGGTGGACTGGCGGAATACGGCTGAGATGATGCGGTTTTTCGAATCGCGGTTTGGCGCTTATCCCTTTGATCGCTATGGCATGATCGAAGTGCCCATGCGCGGCGCAATGGAACATCAGACGCTGACGTCGATGTCCGCGGCGCTGCTGACAGGAACCGGGGTGTTCGAAACGATCGTGGCTCATGAACTGGCGCATCAATGGTGGGGAAACTGGGTCACCCTGTCGGATTGGCGTGATTTGTGGCTCAACGAGGGATTTGCGACTTACAGTGAAGCGCTCTATCAGGAAGGTCTGGGCGGCCTCGACAGTTTACGGCGCGTGATGAGTTCGTTTGCCACGGAGTATTTTATCGAGGCCGGGAGATTGGGTGCCTTTCCGGTTTATGACCCTGTGTACGGTTGGGGCGCCACAGTCTATGAAAAAGGCGCCTGGATCTTGCACATGCTTCGTTTTATGGTCGGGGATGACGTATTTTGGCGCATTCTCGCCTCTTATGGAACAAGGCATGCCTATGGCAACGCCAGCAGTCAGGATTTTATCGGCGTGGCTGAGGAAGCATCGGGTCAGCCGCTGCAGTGGTTTTTTCAGCAGTGGTTGTATGGCGCGGGTGTGCCTGATTTGCTGATTTCCTGGGATAGTGCCCAAAGCAGTGCTGATTCGGTGACAATAACTCTGAATGTCACCCAGCGGCAACTGCAACAAGTTTTTCGCATGCCCTTTGAAGTGCAGGTTGAAACCGATGCGGCTCTATTCGCCGATACACTATGGCTGCAATCGAAGGAAGATCGTTTCGAGTTCACCGTGGCGGGAAAGCCACTGCGGATGAATATTGATCCGGATGAGTGGCTGCTAAATCGGGCGGCTATCATCAGCTCTCCAGTGCCAGGTGATTTGCGCTCTGGAGAACTGGATTTGACGCAAAGTTTTCCAAATCCTTTCCGGCCGGAAGAACACGCGGCGACGCAGCTGGTGGTGCAGATTCCGGATTACCAGGCACCCATGGTGGTGAATCTGCGCATCTATAACCTGCGCGGCCAGGAAATAGTGACCTTGGCACACAAGAGCATGACCGCGGGGCTGCACAGTTTTTACTGGGATGGCCACGACCAGGCGGGTTCGCCAGTTGCGAGCGGCATCTATCTGCTCCGCGTGCAGGCTGGCGGAAAAGTGGTGACAAAAAAAATGACCATAATCTATTAAAGGAGTGTATATGAGCGGTATTGTATTTGATCTCAAAGGCAAGGTGGCGCTTGTCACGGGCGGTTCCCGTGGTATAGGCAGAGCCATTGCTGTAAGGCTGGCGCAAGCGGGTGCGGATGTGGCGATTAACTATTTACGGCAAAGAACAGCCGCGGAAGAGACTGTGGCCCTGATAGAACAAACCGGCAGCCGGGCTTTGGCCATCCGCGCCAATGTGGGAGAACCCGAAGCCATACCCGCGATGATCGACGAGATCAAGCAGAAATTTGGCAGACTGGATATTCTCATTAGCAATGCGGCCTCCGGCGTGCTCAAGCCGGCACTTGAACTGAATGAAAGGCACTGGCACTGGACCATGGATATCAATGCGGGCACGCTGTTGCCCTTGAGCCAGCATACAGTGCCTTTGATGGGGCCGGAAGGCGGCCATATCATCGCGGTTTCAAGCTTGGGATCGGTGCGTGCCATTCCCAATTATGCAGCGGTCGGCGCGTCAAAGGCCGCCCTGGAATCGTTGATCCGGCATCTGGCCGTTGAATTGGCGTCCCGTCGCGTCAATGTCAATGCGGTTTCAGCGGGCGTAGTGGATACCGATGCCTTGAAGCATTTTCCAAATCGGGAGGAGCTGCTTGAAGCGAGCCGGGCCAAAACGCCGACCGGCCGCCTGACCACACCTGAAGATGTTGCCGATATCGTCTTGTTCCTCTGCAGCCCGTTGGCGCAGCAAATTCAGGGGCAGACCGTTGTGGTGGATGGCGGTTACGCCATCATGGGGTAAATGAGAGCAGCAGTGGCATGCGAATAACAAAAACAGGAGAATCCCATGTCGGTTAAAGAGGCGCTGGGTTTGTTTTTATCCTATGGTTATGCTTTCGCGCTCTTGCTGGTGATGGAGGCGCTGGGAAGAAAGTTCGCCTGGCCGCAGCGCGTGACCAGGAAGCTGATTCACATTGGCGCGGGTATGTGGATATGGGGCGTTCTCTATTTTTTCAACGAACGCCTGTGGGGTATTTTGCCTTACGCTACCTTTATCCTTTTGAACTATTTGTTTTACCGCCGGCAGACCTTTTCGCAGATGGATGATGAAAAATCAACGCCCGGAACCGTCTATTTTGCCATATCCATCACGTTGTTGTTTTTGTTATGCTGGTGGCCCGAAGGTCCACTCGATTATATTCCTCAAGCGGTGGCGGGCATTATGGCGATGACGTGGGGCGATGCATTTGCCAGTCTGCTGGGGCAGGCGTATGGGAAAAAAAGCTACCGGGTTTTTTCGCATCACCGCACCTGGCTCGGCAGTTCGGCCATGTTCATTTTCAGTTTCATGGCCATCGGCATCACGCTTTGGGTGCTGCCAGCCTCTACATTGAGTCCGTTCAGCATGACGATGGCATCCGGAAAGATAATCATCAACGCCCTGGTCGCGGCAGCCGTGGCCACACTGGCGGAGGCCTGGGCACCGGCCGGAACGGACAATCTGACGGTTCCGTTATTGACGTCGGCCAGCCTGATTTTGCTTTATTAGGAAAAGTCAGGCCGTCACCCCCAAAAATGAGGATGATACATTATGTTTTGTCCACAGTGCCGCTCTGAATATGTGACAGGGATAAAAACGTGCCGGGAGTGTGGTGTGCCATTGATTGAGGTGTTGAATCCGATAGAGTATGATTATGTGGAGTATGAGGAAATCACCACGACCATGAATCCCGGGGATGTGGCGCTGATCAGGTCGATTCTGGACAGCGCCGCTATGGTCTATTTCATCGCGGAGGAGAACTTTACGCTGGTGAGCCCCTGGGTGCAGCCGGCGCGCATCCTGGTCCGTAAAGACCAGGCGGAGACGGCCCGGCTGCTGCTCAGTGATCTGGATCTTTCCTATTCAGGAACCGCGGGGACCACGGCTCCTTGAACAGGCCTAATGATTTGGAGTTATTATTCCTGATACCAGGTGATCAAACCGGTTTCAAACGGTGTTATGATATACGGATGATTCGGCACGATGCGCACCGAATAGGCGTGCTGGCCGGTTGATTCACAGGGAATGAGCGCTTCGTAGAGATAGGAATTTTTCTTTTCCTGGCTCTTGTTCTCCATCACCACTTTGTTGCCAATCGTGATATAGTCATCGGAATCCAGGGGACCGTAAAACACTTCAACGCGGATTTCGTCGGTTTTGAGGCCGTCGATATCGACCCTGGCATAGATGCGTATCTGCCCGCCCACCTTGATTTCGTTTCCATCTTCGCTGTACACATCGGTAATGCGTACCTTGGACCAATGTGTATGCAGTTTTTCTTTCCATTTTGCCAATTCACGCGCGATTTTGAGATTTTCCACGCTCATTCTTTGCCAGTGGTGCAATGCCGGGCGATAATAGAGATCAAAGTATTCGCTCACCATTCGGTTGGTATTAAAGACCGGGCTGAGAAACTGAATGCTGTTTTTCATCATCCGGATCCATTCGCGGGGGAGATTGTTGTTCGGGCGGCTGTAAAAGGTTGGCACCACTTCCTGTTCGAGCAGGGAGTAGAGGGCTTCCACTTCAAACAGATCCTGATCCTCCTGGTTTTCGAATTCTTCTCCGCGTCCGATCGCCCATCCGACGGTGTTTTTATAGGCTTCATCCCACCATCCATCCAAAATACTGACATTGAGCGCGCCATTGAGGCTGGCCTTCATGCCGCTGGTTCCGCTGGCTTCGCGCGGCCGAATGGGTGTATTGAGCCACACGTCGACGCCGCGCACCAGATTGGCGGCGATTTCCATGTCGTAATCTTCCAGGAAAACGACGCGGTGGCGGAATTCTTCTTTGCGAATGATATTGACGATATCGCGGATGATGCTTTTGCCGATATTATCTTTGGGATGGGCTTTGCCGGCAAAGATGATTTGCACCGGGAAATCTTTATTATTGAGAAGGGTGCTGAGCCGTTCGAGGTCGTGAAAGATGAGTTTCGCCCGTTTGTAGGAAGCGAAGCGCCGTGCAAAGCCGATGGTCAGGGCTTCGGGGTCGAGTACCTCATCGGCCAATGCGATGTCTTCCGGGCTGGCGCCGGAGTTTTCCAGTTGGGTGCGCAGACGGCGGCGGGTGAAGGCGACCAGGCGTTCTCGCCGGCGTTCGTGGGTGCGCCAGAGTTCTTCGTCCGGTATCTGTTGCACACGATTCCACACGGCTTCTTCGGCCGGCGTATCGTTCCATTTGGGTCCCACATAGCGGTTTACCAATTCTGCCATGTCCTCGGAAATCCAGGTGGGCAGGTGCACGCCGTTGGTGACGTGGCCGATGGGGACTTCGGATTCCGGCACTTCGGGCCACATATAATTCCACATCTTGCGGGCCACTTCACCATGCAGTTTGCTGACGCCATTGCATGCGCCGGCCATGTTGATGGCAAAAATGGCCATATTGAATTTGCCATTGCTCTGGGGGAGGTGCACGCCTCCAAGACGGTGAAAGTCGTGCTGTGATAATTGCAGAGAACCATAATAAGCGCCAAGGTAGCGGTCGATCAAATGCGGATCGAACTCATCGATGCCCGCGGGCACCGGCGTGTGGCTGGTGAACAGGTTGCTGTTTCTCGAGGCCTCCAGAGCTTCGCGAAAGTTCAGCCCTGATTCCTGCATGAGCTGACGGACGCGTTCCAGTGCCATGAAGGCCGAATGCCCTTCGTTCATGTGGCGGACATCCGGGCGCAGCCCGAGGAGATCGAGTGCGCGCAAACCGCCAATGCCGAGCACGACCTCCTGCTTGATGCGCATCTCTTCATCGCCGCCGTAGAGCGAATCCGTGATATCCTGATCTTCGGGCGTATTCTCCGGCAAATTGGTGTCGAGGAGATAGAGCGGGACGCGGCCAACTTGAGCGCGCCAGATCTGGATTTGCACCGTGCGATTGAGGCATTCGACGGTCACGATGAGCGGCTTGCCATCCTTGTCGCATTCCAGTTTGAGGGGCATGTTGTAAAAATCATTTTCCGGATAAAGTTCCTGCTGCCATCCGTCCTTGGAGAGATATTGATGAAAATAGCCTTTCTGATATAACAGTCCGACGGCGATCAAGGGAATGCCCAGGTCGCTGGCGGATTTCAGATGATCCGCGGAGAGAACGCCGAGGCCGCCGGAGTACATGGGTAATCCTTCGGTGATGCCATATTCCATGGAAAAGTAGGCGATGCGAAAAGAAGTGAGTTCGGGATTGTTTCTCTGGAACCAGCTTTTTTGCGAGAGATAGTTTTCCAAAGCTGCGCGGGCGCGCTGCAAATGGGAGAGATAGCCATCATCTTTGGCGCGCAATTCAAGCCGTTTTTGGTCAATGCTGCCGAGAAGCAGGATGGGATTATGTCCGCAGCTCTCCCAGAGATCGCGATCCAGGCGTCTGAAAAGATTGCGGATGTCGTGATCCCAGGTCCAATACAGGTTATAGGCCAGATCCCTCAATGCGACCAGCTCATTGGGGAGCGAAGGAACGACGCGATATTTTTGAATGGAAAAAGGCATGATAGTCCTCATTAAAAACTAATTGGTTTGATTTTGCGCAATATGGTCAAGAAACGTCCGTCAGAATTGCGGTAACCGGCATGGGATTCCGGCTTGTCCGGATTGGGTGATAAAAGCGCCAGACATTTCTCAAAAGATACAAATAAAAGCGCTTCCAAACAAGAAAAATTCAATCCCGGCAGCATCAAACGCGACTCTGAGGGGGAGGGTATAAAAAGTGGCATAACTGTTGCATAAGCATCTGTAGAAAGCGCACGGGCAACGATGGACCATGGTATTTTTGAAAGTATTGAGTGTTCTTGCATAAAAATCGTTAATAAAATCAATTAATTACAGCAATCAAATCCAGTGCGGGCAATGAAAAGCTGAGCCATCGTTCCAACAGAAAAGCAGTGGATTTGTATTGTGCTGAGTTATCGTATCACAGAGAGACAATCAGGCATCTTTTGCACAGTAAGGCACCGAGTACGGCAACCGCTTCTAGCTCTCGATGGCAAGATTGTTGAAAAAATGTGTGTTCAATGAACGGAGGAAGTGATGAAGTCTTCATCTCAAAATCCCATCCTGCTGGTGGTCCTGGCGATTTTCGTGTTGGCAAGCGGTTCAATAGCCGCGGTTGGGGATACCTTGTCGGTGGGCAGCAGCAGTGGTCTGCCGGGAACGAGCGGCCACATCATCCCCATCAATTTGCGCAATGTCACAGCCGTAAAAGCGCTGCTTTTCAAGGTCAAAGATGTGCCAGATTCGCTGACGGTTACCGGTGTTGTTGGCACCTCGCGCGCCTCGGGATATCGCGCTGAGATGACCGCCGTGGGTGGAACGGTTAAAATCCTCATGTTTCCGACGGATGGCTCCACGCCCATGATAGCCGCGGGCACTGGCACCATAGCCAATTTGACGGTGAGTGTCAATGCAAGTGCACCGGGTGGCTCCAAAGCGACGCTTTCGTTGGATAGCGTTCGCGTCGCCGGAACGACAAATCAGGCTGTAACCGTGTACACGAAAAACGGCTATTTCTGGTATGGGACCAAAGGCGACGTCAAATATGACGGCAGCATAAATCTGTTTGATGTTTTGCGCCTGATCGATATCGCGTTGAACCGGCAACCGACTCCGACGGAATATGAACGCTGGGCGGGTGATTTAAACAGCGATGGCGTCATTGATGTGGTCGACATCTCGTTGGCGATCGATCTGGCTGTCGCGGCCACTCCCAAAGTGCTGGTTGATGAAAGCGCCACGGAAACGTTGGGAACCGCTGAGCTGCAAATGCCTGCATTACCGCAGAATTTTAAAGGGCAGGTGGCCATTCCGCTCACTGTTAAGGCGGATGCCCCTGTGAGCGGCTTGCAGTTTTCTTTCAGACTGGATCCGCGCCGATTTCTGATTGCGCAGCCACAGATGACCGATTTAAGCAAGAATATGTCCGTTGCGATTCATACAGCCAACGATCAAGTCCATGTCATGGTCTACAGTTTGAGCGGAGATCCGTTGCCGGCGGGTGAAGGTACTGTACTGCAGCTTCCCATCACGATTGCGGAACCTTTGGCAAACCCGGAGAAAATGGAGATCACCTCAGCCATGGCCGGTTCGGTTGGGGGCAGCAAATTGCAGGCGCTCTATGGCCAGGCTTCCACGGAAGTGGCAAACGCGCCAGGGTCCTATGCTCTGATGCAGAACACGCCAAATCCATTCAATATGTCGACGAAAATCACCTACGAAGTACCATCATTGAAAGCGGGTGGTGTAGATGTGCAATTGGTCATCTATAATGCCCAGGGACAAGTTGTCAGAACCCTCGAAGATCTTCACAGGGCTCCGGGCCGATACACGGTGAATTGGGATGGAAGGGACGATGCGGGGAGCTATGTATCTTCCGGCGTCTACTTTTACAAGATGACTGCAGATAATGTTGTTCTCACCAAAAAGTTGGCAGTCACCAAGTGATTACCGGTGAAGTAAAGGATTCACTTTTAATGAGAGGAATTAAAAATGAGATCTCGTAGGGCATTTACCATATCGATCCTTATCATTCTGGCACTTTCGGCGCTTCCTGCCGCAGCGCAGACGGTCGTTGATAATTTCGACCGCGCTACCCTGGGGGCAAACTGGACCGCCGACCCGGAGTATGTCATTGTGAGCAATACGCTGGATAATAGTGCCACGACTGCGCTCTGGAATTACCTGGCCTTATACAATGCGGTCACCAATCCCTTTGAGGTTCAGTATAAATGGGCAGCTTCGGGCGATGCCGAGGGTGTCAATTCGGGCGGTTTTGCCATGATCATGGATGCCAACAGCGTCACCGCCAATGGTTATTTCATCATGCGCCGCTACAGCAGCATCGATATTCACCCCATTGTGAATGGAAATGTGGATCGTACCGTTTTGATCGCAACGGCGACGCCAACGCAACCCACGCCTGCACCGGGAAACACCGTCAAACTGGTTTTTCGCACCGATGCGACCGCGTACTATTTTGATTATTATCTCAATGGTGTGCTGGACGCCACGTTGAAGGACAACCGTACGGCGCGGCCGGCCATCCCGGCCACTTATTATGCGGGCGTTTCCCTGTATGGTAACCGCAATAACAACATCGATGATTTTAGTGTCAAGGCGCGCGGCATCACGGTGACATCCCCCAACGGCGGGGAGACCTGGTTGACCAACTCGGTACATGCCATCACCTGGACCAATGCTGATTTTTCCGGTAACGTCGCCATAGAGTACTCTCTGGACGGCGGCACCAGCTGGTCGACGATCACGGCATCGGTCTCCAATACCGGCACCTATAATTGGACCCTGCCATCTACCTCCTCCAACACGTGCCGTGTTCGTGTCAAGGATGCAGCCGATGGCAATCCAGCGGATATTTCCAATGCCAACTTTATCATCGAACCGGAGACAGAATCCCTGGTGATGGTTTCTCCCAATGGCGGCGAGAATTGGGTCATCAATACGCAGCAGGAGATTAGATGGTCCGGTTCCAGCAGCATTGGTTATGTCAAACTGGAATACTCGACCAACAATGGCACGACCTGGTCCACCATCGTCAATAACGAACTTAATGATGGGTCGTTCATGTGGACTTTGCCCGCTCCCATCACCACACAGGCATTGATCCGCGTCAGCGATGCTTTTGATGGCATGCCCTCAGATGCATCGAATGGCACTTTTTCGATCTCGTCTCTGGTCACGCTGCGCGTCAAAGACTCGAGTGGAGAGCCGGGTACATCCGGAAACCTGGTCTCTGTTTGGCTGGATAACCTCACCAATCTTCGTGGAATTTCCTTCAAGTTGACCGACAGTCCCAACAATCTCACGGCGATTAATGTGTTGGCGGTGGGAAGGGCTTCCGGATTCACCGTTGTTATGTCGGAAAATGGCACCTCGGTCACCATATTTCTGGTGCATATGTCGGGCGGTGTGATTCCGGTCGGCAGCGGGGCGGTGTTACAAATATCCTATAATGTCGCCGTTGGCGCCACCCTCGAAACGTTTTCCACCATGGATTTGTCCACTGTGACCATCAGCGACGCTAATAGTGACCTGGTGGTACCGGAATTGGTGCAGGGTGAATTTCATTACATCAAATCGGGCGACCTGGACGCCAGCGGCACAGTGGATCAATTGGATATTGACCGTGTCGCTGATCTGGTCCTCAAACGTGGTGCGGCACCGTCAGCATACGAATTGCTGTGCGGTGATCTGGATCATGATGGCGATGTGGATTTGTTCGATTTGATGACCATTTTTGATATCGTTTACTAAAGGGCACTGGGGGGAGACGCCTCCCCCCGATGATTATGCAGCTTGGAATGCATCTGTAATTATTAGGTAAAACTATGAAAAACCGGTATCTTTCCTGGACGCTGGCTCTGCTGCTCATCAGCGCTTTTTCAGCCTATGCACAACTCGTGACCCAGGTGGATGACTTTAATCGCGCCAGTCTTGGCTCCAATTGGAGTGCTGATGCCGCGTATCAAATCTCGAGCAACGCGCTCGATAACACGTCAACGGAAGCGGGATGGAATTTTTATGGCATTTATCTGCCGATCATCAATGCAACGGAAGTCTCGTTCAAATGGGCGACCACCGGCGATGTGGAGGGGGCTAATTCCGGCGGCGCCATCGTCATGTTCGATCGCACGCTGTTGACCGGTTACTTTATTCTGCGCCGTTTTGGCAATCTGGATTTACACCCCATCATCGGCGGCATCATCAAACGTGATATTGTCGTCGCTTCGGTGACCCCGGCCTTGTCCAATCCCAAACCGGGCGATATCATGAAAGTGGCGATTGCCAAACTCAGCGGCGGCCATCAATTTACGCTTTACATCAATGGCGCTCAGGACGGCAGATTGACCGATACCGCCAAATTATACGGCAACGGCAGCACGCTCCATGTCGGGGTTGCGCTCTATGGGCAACGAAATAACAATATTGATGATTATACTGTAAAGGGATACGAACCGGCGGTGCCGATTCCGAGCATCACGGTCACTTCACCCAACGGCGGTGAATCCTGGTATGTAAATTCATCGCATAATATAACCTGGTCCAGCGCCAATTTCTCCGGCAATGTAAAGATAGATTTGTCCATCAATGGCGGGTCAACCTGGAGCACCGTGGCCGCTTCGGTGGCCAATTCCGGCAGCTACACCTGGACGGTGCCCAATTCACCGGCGACCACCTGCAAAATCAGAGTTGCGGATGCCACGGACAGCGATCCCACCGATATGAGCAACAGCAATTTCACCATTGCACCGGAACCGGTAGAACTGAGGGTGACCAGCCCCAATGGCGGTGAATCGTGGTATGCGGGTTCTGTGCAAACCATCACCTGGACCGCGACCGTTTACAGCGGCACCGTCAAAATTGAATTATCCCTGGATGGGGGTTTGACCTACAGCACCGTGACGGCTTCCACCACCAACAATGGCAGCTATATCTGGAATCTGACAACTTCGACTTCCACGGCCTGCCGCATCCGCATCTCCGATACGGCCGACGGGGATCCCGTGGATATCAGCAATGCGGATTTCACCATTGCGCCGCCACCGCCGACGCTGCAGCTCACCAAGCCTAACGGGGGCGAAAGCTGGCTCATTGGAACACAACAGGAAATACGCTGGACCGGTCCCGGCGCAGTGGATATTCCTTTGATCCGCATCTATTATTCCGTTGATGACGGAGTTTCATGGACGTTGATTACTTCAAGTGCGTCAAACAGCGGATTATTTCTCTGGACGGTACCCAACCAGCCGACGCCCACTGCCCGTATCCGCATCGAGGATGCGGCGGATGCCGTACCACAGGATATGAGTGATAATGCGTTTGCCATCTCCGCTCTGGTGAATCTGCAGGCCAAAGACGGCAGCGGGCAACCCGGTTCCGCCAACGCCAAGTTATACATCTGGATGGACAATCTGACCAATGTGCGCGGCTTGTCATTTAGGGTCAATGATTCGGACAATAACCTCACTGCCATGGATGTGTTGCCGGTTGGCAGAGCTTCTGGTTTCACCATCACCGAAGTGGATAACGGCACCTATTTGACAGTCTTTTTGGTGCACATGTCGGGCGGTGTCATTCCGGTCGGCAGCGGCGCTATAGTTCAAATTAGCTACAATGTTTCGGCAGGTGCGACTATCCCTGGCTACTCCGATATTATTCTAACGGATGTGACGGTTGCGGATGCCAACAGCGATCTCGTCGTGCCCACTTTGATGCCGGGCAAGTTCTATTATGTGTTGAAAGGCGATATCGACGGCAGCGGCGCTGTCACCAGCCTGGATATCGATCGCGGTGTGGATATTCTGCTCAAACGCGGTGCCGCCATGACGCCCCCTGAACTGTTGAGTGGTGATATGGACGCGGATGGCGATTTCGATCTTTTCGATCTCATGGCTATTTTTGACATCGTGTATTAATGTTCAACTTTGATCTGGCTGAAGAGGTGTCAAGATGATGCAAAAAAAACAGGTGGTGCTGGTTCTGTTACTGCTCAGCGCTGTTTTCGCTCATTCCGGTGAAGCGACCCTGATATTGAGCAATACCAGCGGCGCATTGGGCTCGCGCGACAATGTGATGCAGGTTTTCATGAAAAACGATGTGGATGTCAAGAGCCTGCAACTCGCGATCGCAGATATTCCGGATTATTTAAAGCCCGATTCAATTTGGACGACGGAGCGGACAAAAAATTTCACCGTCAGCGGATATGATGACACGACCGGCGCCTTTAACATCATCCTGGTCTCTTTTGACCCAAGTTTATTCATCACACCCGACAGCGGTGCTATTTTGAACATCAGCTATTCCGTTCATCCAGTTGCCGGTCAGTATAATTCACTGGATCTCGTTTTTTATATGCCACCGATTGTAGTGGACCGAAACTATGAAAAAATACCGACCGTCACCTTGGCCGGCAAATTTACGATTGGCGAAACCGGCGTGGTGTCAAACTCCGGCATGGCGCCCGAGCATTATACGCTCAAGCAGAATCATCCGAATCCGTTCAATCCAACCACGGTGATTTCTTTCACACTGCCGCGAAACGAAGCGACCAGCCTCACCATCTACAATGTGCTGGGACAGCGTATTCGTACACTGGTGGATGCTGAATTCAAGGTTGGTGCGCACGAAGTGATTTGGGATGGGTTGGATGAAACAGGTGAGCCCGTCGCGGCCGGTGTCTATATTTACCGTCTGCAGGCGGGATCTTTTACCGCGAGCAAGCGCATGGCTTATATGCGTTAATGATTTCAAGGGTTGTGACGCGTTCTCCCGGGTGTCCACGTTGGGTGTGACGGGTTGAAAGGGAACGCGTCTATTTTAGCCGCAGAGCGATATGGACTCTGCGGCTTTTTTTATTTTTTCTTCATGACCGCCCGCCAGCCTGTGCTTGGCTGCATGGTGGGCCGGTAGATTTTGCTGACGCTTCCGGCGCGTTCGGTGATATAGAATGCCTCGGGAGAAATCTCCTTCACCATGGAGAGGACACCGTTCAATTCCTTGCGCGGGATGACCACATAGATCATGCAAACCGGCCCGCTCATGCCTTCACCGAGGAACGTGGTTACTGCATAACCCGCCGTGCGCAGCTGTTCAGCGATGGATTCCCCTTTTTCCTGGCTGATCACACGCAGAACGGTATAGCCAAAGGCAATTCTTTTTTCCAGAAGAATGCCTACGACGTTTCCTGTTGAAAAGCCCAAAGCATAAAACAGGGCCAAAACCGGTTTCGTCGCCACTTCCTGCAGTACTTTGGCGACCACAAAGATCCACAGGCTGATCTCGACGAATCCCAGCAGGAAAGCGGTTTTGGTGCGGCCATGGACTATGCTGATGGTGCGTACGGTCCCCAGTGTGACGTCCGCAATTCTGGCGAGGCAAACGATAATGCCTGTGATGAGGGTTGGCCAATCCACGTGAAAATCCTTTCAATAGAGAATTATCATAAAACCTGGCTGTCCCGGAGCAGACAGCCAGGTTGTCCTGCAAATTGTTTATCGCAGCGGATTATTTTTTCGGCCAGGGGATTTCTTTCAATTGATCCCCGGTCTGGCCGGCGATGACGCGATACCAGGCCGGCGGGTACCCCGGATGTTTGACCTTGCCATGTTCATCCCTGAGATTGCCATCGAGATACTTGACCAGTAGAGACTCCCCCATTTTTTTCCAGCGCGCTACTGTTTCGGCTCCGCTTTTGACAGAGTATTCGGTCAGATAATCTCTTGCCAGCAGGGGGGAGTCTTTGTATAATGCGAGCGCCGCACGATCGACTTCCGGCACCTGCTCCAGAAAAGTGCCTTCCAACTCCCGTTGCAGTTTTTGAATATCGACGATCATCTCGCTGTAGCGGGAATAGGCAAAATTGGCGACAAAATTGAACACCCAAAATGCAGAGTCCCAGGAGAATTCGTTAAAGGAGCCTGTGCCGACCGCAAAGTTATAGGGTATTTGCGTAATGCCGCAGTACATGGGCACATAGACCGTGCTGTAGGTGTCATCGACGCTGAACCAGAGGATGCCGCCGATGGGATCGGGCAAATTGGCGCGCGATTGGGCGACAAATGAAAAACCGGTCTGCTGGGTGGAAATGGCGCGTTCATTGACATAGGTGACGCTGTCAACCTCCCAGGTCAATGGCCGCCAACGATAAGGCAGGCAGTAGGGGCCTGCTCCGACATCTTTGGTCATGTCCAGTTCAGTGCCTTCAAAGTGATCGCGCATGAGTTCCATGACGTCGCGGACGCTGAGCTTTTTGTCCGGTTTGATCCACAAGGGCAGGGGTTCACTTCCCGGAGCACCTTTGGCGTAATCGATTGGCAAGTTCAAGGATGGGGCGGCACGGCGGAACCCGCTCCAGACGCGGGATTCGCAGAAACGCTGCGCGCCGAAATCCACGGGCGCGTAGGCGTCGACAAAACTAAAGTCCCGGTCCTGGCCGCTAAAGTATCCCTTTTCTTTGGCAAAAGAGATGATGTCTTTGGCATAGAGGCAATTCTGCGGATCATTGAGGGGGAACTGCCGTATACGCGCCTGATTGGCATGTCCGCAGATGTATCCATCCGGCACGCGGCGGGCGACCCACACGGCGCCTTTATTCCCTTCGCCTTTGCCGATCATCTCCATGATCCAGACTTCCTTGGGATCCGATATGGAGAAGGATTCGCCCTCGCTGCAATAGCCATATTCAGCCACCAGATCGGTCATGACCTTGATGGCTTCCCGGGCGGTTCTGGCGCGCTGCAAGGCGAGATACATCAGGCTGCCATAATCGACCGTGCCTTTGGGATCGTGCAGTTCTCCGCGTCCGCCAAAGGTCGTTTCGCCGATGGCGAGCTGATGTTCGTTAATATTACCTATTACCGAGTAGGTCTCGGCGACCTGTTTGATTTTGCCAAGATATTTTCCGGTATCCCATTCGTGGACATCGATGAGAGTTCCTTCAACATGCTTGCCTGCGGGTATATGGTAGAGTTCGCCGTATAACGTATGCGAATCAGCGGCGTAGGTGATCATGGTGGAACTGTCCGCCGAGGCGCCGCGTGTGACCAGAAAATTGGTGCAAGCCGATGCTGTGAGCGATGAGAGCATGATGAATGCGCAGCTGAGCCAGAAAATTAGTCTACGGTTCAAAACAACCTCCTGTTGATTGCTTTTGTGTGGATGATAAACGATTATAATCCTTCCTTGAGAACATCGGCGATGATCTGAATCGCTTTTTCTATTTCATCTTCATTACTCATGGTATAATTCAGCCGCATGGTTGCCAGGCCCTGTCCCGGATTGGGAAAGAAAAATTTCCCCGGCACATAGGCGGCTTTGCGCTCGACGCATTTCCAATAGAGTTTTTCCGTGTCATCTTCCTGGGGTCCTTCGGCCCAGATGAACATGCCGCCTTCGGGTTTGGAATATTTATACGAGGCCGGGAAAAATTGGTCCATGGCTTTCAACATGGCTTCCTGTCGCGGTTTATAGAGGCTGACGATTTTGGGTATCTGCTTTTGCAGATAGCCGCCCAGCACATATTCAGCGGCCAGGGCTTGATTGAACGTGCTCGAGTGCAGATCGATTCCCTGCTTGGCCAGAATCAGCCATTTTCGCACCGGTTCGGGACCGATATAGATGCCGATGCGCAGTCCTGGTGCGAATACTTTCGACAAGGTAGTGGTATAGAGAACATGGCCAGGGATGAGAGAGTAAAAGGTCGGCAGCGGTTCGCCCCGGTAACGCAGATCGCTGTAAGGGTCATCTTCAATCAGCAGCAGATCATTTTTTGCGATAATTTCAGCGATGATGTGACGGCGGGCGAGACTCAAAGAGCGTCCGGTTGGATTTTGAAACGTCGGCACCAGATAGACAAATTTTATGTTGTGTGTGGCGATGACTTTTTCCAGCGCTTCAGGAATGATGCCTTCTTCATCCATGTCAATGCACACATATTTGGGACCATAAGGATTGAACGCGGAGATGGCACCGAGATAGGTGGGCGCTTCCACAGCGATCTCATCGCCTGGCGAGATTAATACTTTGCCGAGTGCATCGAGCACACCCTGAGAACCACTCGAGATACAAACCTCTGGCACGGTTGTGTGGATGCCCTTGTTCGCCAGGTAAGGGACCAGGGCCTCACGCAGAGGGATGAATCCCTCGGTCAGATCATACTGCAGCGCCCTGGCGCCATATTTTTTCAATACCGTACTGGTCAACTCCTGAATCAAATCCAGCGGAATGCTCTGCGGAGCTGGAATGCCGCCCGCCAATGAAATCATGCCGGGTTGGGATACCACCTTGAGGATTTCACGAATGATATTGGCGCCCATGTTTTTGGTGCGGTCGGCAAAGAGCTTTTCATAATTCATGAGGATGTCTCCTGTGCTGGTTGAATATTAAAATCCGATTGGTCCGACATCAAAGGAGAAGGAGTAATGAATAGCGGAATTGAAAAAACAAAATGGGGACATTGAGGAGGTAATATGCCCTTCAAGCGAAAACAAGACTGCATGCTTTTTGCACCCTTTTGATTCGGATCGACTTGAAAAGCTAAACAAATTTTCCTTCATTATCAAGGAAAAACGGTGATGCCGGCGTGCACCGTTGCATCATGGACATAAATCTTGTTTTGCTGCGGAAATTTACTAAATTACAGGGATAAAACAGGTGAGCATGTGAGCCTTAAAAGAAAATATGGTATCCTTGCGGCCGGTCTGTTATCCGCCGGATTTTTTCTGCTGTTCCCGCTCGATGCGGAGCGGCGCGACAACAGCAAGATGCTGTCGTGGCGTTTTTTGGATCACCGCGGTGTGCTGCTGCGGGAAGTGCTTTCCAATGAACAGGGACGAGGCATCTGGACGCCGGCGCGGGAGATGGCGGCGTCTGTTTCGCAAGCCATTGTCGCTGTGGAAGACAAGCGCTTTTTCAACCATCCTGGCATTGATCCCCTGGCGACGGCGCGGGCGTTGTGGCTCAATCTGCGAAGCCGGGAGGTGGTTTCAGGCGGCTCCACGCTGACGCAGCAATTGGCCAGGCAGATGTATCATCTGCCGCGGCGCTGGTATTGCAAACCACTTGAAGCGCTGCTGGCGCTACGGCTGGAGTGTCAATTGAGCAAGGAAGAGATTCTCGAGCAGTACCTCAACCGCGCGCCTTTTGGCAATCAGCTCTTTGGTATCGAGGCCGCCAGTCGCACCTATTTTGGCAAACCGGCGCGTGCCCTCTCTCTGGCTGAATCCGCCTTTCTCTGCGGATTGCCTCAGTCGCCAAGCCGTTTTAATCCCTATGCGCAATTTGAACGCGCCGTGAGACGCCAGCATCAGGTACTGGCGGCCATGAACAAGCTGGGTTATGTGGATGGGCCGGACTACCGGAGTGCTCTGGCGCAGTCGCTCCACTTGGCGCCGCGTAAACAGGTGTTTCTCGCGCCCCATTTCTGTCAAATGCTCTATGAGCAGCTGCGCGATGCACAGGATACACAACGGGAAATCACCACCACGCTGGATGCGGCGCTGCAAACGCGCATTGAGGAGCTGGTGGACGGCCACATCGAGAACCTCAGCAAAAACCGCGTGACGAACGCGGCCGCCCTGGTCATCGAGAATCGCAGCGGCGCGGTCAGAGCCTGGGTTGGATCGCGAAATTTTTTTTCCGAGCAATATCAGGGACAGGTGGATGGCGTGCGCGCGCTGCGGCAACCCGGGTCTGCTATCAAACCCTTCACCTATGGTCTTGCCCTGGAAAACGGCTACACCGCGGCAAGCCTGCTGGCCGATATCGAAACCCATGCCTCCGGCGAGGGTGCTGATTTCACCGTCCACAACTATGATGAAAAATACCACGGACCGGTTCGCTTGCGCACCGCGTTGGCCTGTTCGTATAATGTGGCCACGGTTCGTTTGCTGGAAGCGCTGGGCAGTGATCTGCTGTTGGAGCGGCTGCGGCTGGCCGGGCTCACCACGCTGAACAAGCCGGCCCAATTTTATGGCAGCGGATTGACGCTGGGCAATGGTGAGGTGACTCTGCGCGATCTCACCAACGCCTATGCAGCGCTGGCCCGCGGCGGCACCTGGAGACCGCTGACATTTCTGGCAGCGGCCATGCCCGCTGCAGAAGACGGCGGCGGCAAACAGGAGCAGATATTTCCGGCCATGATCGCCTTTATTCTCAGTGATATTCTCAGCGACCATCGCGCGCGCGCGCCCGCGTTTGGGCTGGGCGGACCTTTACATCTGCCCTTTGTCTGCGCGGCCAAGACCGGCACTACCAAGGATTTTCGTGATAACTGGACGATCGGTTATACCCCCGAATATACCGTCGGTGTCTGGGTGGGCAATTTCGACGGACATCCGATGCAGCGCATCAGCGGCATCACCGGCGCCGCGCCCCTGTTTCGGGATATTATGCTCGAGATCTATAAAGACCGGGAGCCCCCTCCTTTTCCCATACCGGAACGGCTCATTCAGATTGCGGTCTGTCCAGCCTCCGGTAACCTTCCCGGCGAAGCGTGCCCGGGACAGGTTGAGGAATGGTTCATCCGCGGCACTCAGCCGGTTGCCCCATGCAAGGTCCATCAGCGGATCGTCATCGATCGGCGTAATGGATTGCGCGCCGGCCGCGAAACACCGTTTGCGCAGCAAGAGTCCAAAGTGTTCGAGGTCTGGCCGCCTGAATATCGTTCCTGGATGGCTGCCAATCGACTGCCCCAGCCTCCGGAAGAGATGTCACCCGCCGAATCAGAGGCCCCGCCACGGCTGGCTATTTCTTTCCCGGATGACGGGGATGTACTCAAAATCGATCCCATACTTCGCCGTGAGTACCAGTCCATTGTATTGCAGGCTGTGGTTCCATCCGGAATTCATGAAGTCGAATGGTTGATCAATGACAGTTCTTACGTCAAAGTGCGCTGGCCCTTTCAGGCGCGCTGGCAACTGCAAACGGGCACATTTCGTCTCCAGGTCAAAGGTGTACAGGATAAGGCAGAGCACCTGAGCCCGGAAGTCAGGATCAAAGTGCTGTGATCTCGTGGTAATTGCCAGGGAACAAACAGCTATCACCCTCTGTTTAATTGTAATACAACTCTTTGATATTTCCGTTTTAGTTGTTAAATTTAAGCGCATGAGACAAACGGGTATCATATTATCTACAACCGGGTCGATTGCCGAGATCGGCGTTCTGAAGAATCCGGCGTGTGTCGGCTGCCACGGCTGTTTTTCGTTGACCGGGCAGACGAACATGCCCACTTTACGGGCGGATAATCACCTTGACGCCCCTGTGGGCGCCAGGGTTGAATTCGAGATACCGCCGCGTCAGGTTCTTGGAGGCGCCTTGATGGTGTTCATATTTCCGTTAATCATGCTGATGCTGGGATATTGGATCGCTATGAAACTTGTGCATACCTCAGATTACACCTCGCAGAGTGTCGGGATCCTGGGCGCTGCGATCGGACTGGTGATTGGTTATATCGTCTTGAAACGGATCGACCGATTTTGGGCGAAGAGACATCCTGTCGATGCTGTTTTGGTAAATTACACCATGCCATCCCCTGACGATGAACTGCCCGCCAATTGCCCCCTCAGCAAATAGTCAGTGGCTTATCTCTCAAATACAAACTGGATGGATTATGCGTCGTTTTGCTGCAATACAAATACTTTTATGGATGGTGACCGTAGCTGCGTGGTCTGCCGGGCGCGGCGGTCTGCAAGTGCTCTCTTCTTCCGCGAATGACATGGTGGTGACGTTCACCCCGGAGCAGTGGCGCGTGGACACGCTGACCGTTTCGGGCGCCGTGTATCATCGATTCAGCTTCGCAGGCAGTGAAATTTTCGCGGAACCCGGATCGCCGCAACAGCCATCGAGGAGTTTTGTGCTGGGATTGCCAGCCGATGGTTCTGCTGCTGTTCAGATTATCGAAGCTCCGTTCGTGGTGCGCACCGGGTTGCGCGTTTTGCCCGTTGGCTTTATCGACGGGGACGAAGGCCCTGGACAAATCAGGTATGATGAACAGGCTGAAAACTATAAAAATGCGCAATATGCTTCCCCCGTACATCTCTCAACGCCGGAGTTTTTCCGCGATCAAAAAATCGCCCGCCTGGTTTTCACGCCCCTGCAGATCGGTGAGAACGGGGCGCAAATTCGCCAATACCAGCGCATCGTCGTTCGGATCACATTCTCCGGAGCGCAGGTCAACCCTCCTGGAACATATCCGACAGGTGCAGGGGAAGAGGTCTATCGAAACCTGTTATTGAATTACGATCAGGCGCGCGCCTGGCGGGGGACATCGGCCTCACGGGCGGCCAAAACCGCAGCCTCTTTTGCGGGGGATAACTGGTACAAGATCATCATCAAGGGCAATGGCACGGGCGGCATGGATGGCATTTACAAGGTGACGCCATCCGCATTGAGCAAAGCCGGAGTCCCCGTGAGCACCCTGGATCCGCGCACGATCCGTCTCTTCAATAATGGCGGGTATGAATTGCCGAAAAACATATCAGCGGCGCGGCCGGATGCCTTGATGGAGCATGCCATTCTGGTGGCGGGTGAAGAAGACGGCCGTTTTGACGAGTCCGATTATATCCTGTTTTATGGGCGCTCTCTGGAAAGTTTTTCCTACAACAGTGGTGATGGAAAATTGCATCATTACATCAACCATTATGGTTATGAGAACGTCTACTGGCTCACCTTCGGCGACACCCGGGGCAAACGGATGAGCGCACGCAGCGTGACGCCCGGCAGCGGCGTACCAGAAAGCAGCTTTAAAGATCTCGCTTGGAGCGAAGAGGAAAAGAACAATATTTACAAGTCGGGTTCGGATTGGCTCGGATTCGAATTGGCGCGGGATAAAAATATCTACACGGCCGTGTTCTCCCTGCCCGGAGCTAAAGTCGACGAGCCGGCCCAGTTCCGTTTTCAACTGGCTACGACCACTTCCGGCTCGCATCAATTCAGAATGAATGCCAATGGCAACGCCATTGGCGCATTGACGATGAGTGGTTCCAGCGGCAACGGATACATCACGCGCATCGGCGAGTATAGCGCCACGGGTGCGCTGATGGACGGCAACAATCAGATCGGGCTGGAGTATACCATCTCATCCGATGTCAGTCAGGCTTATATTGACTGGATTGAGGTGGAATACCGCAGACGCTTTGAAGCCGTCAATGACAACCTCATGTTTTATGGGCCGGTACGATCCGGCACCATCGATTATCTCGTCAGCAAATTCAACCGCGATGATATATCGTTGTACGATGTGACCGATTTTCAGGATGTGGCACAGCTGACGAACGCGGAGATCAGCAACCGCGCCATCCGTTTTTCAGATGCGGGAAGCGCCAGTGCTCCCAGACGTTATCTGGCGGTCACGCCTGCCAGTTACCGTTCGGTCGGCGAAATCCGCAAGGACAGCGCCTCCGATCTGCGCCAGGCGCGGGACGTGGATTATATCATTATCACCTACGACGGATTTTATCAGCAGGCCTTGCAACTGGAGAGCCTGCGCGAGGATTGGAATCCGGATGATCGTCTGAACACGGAAGTTGTCAAGATTTCGGACATCTACGATGAATTTTCGTGGGGTCTGCTGGATCCCGCAGCGATTCGCGATTTTCTCGCCCATGCTTACCGCGAATGGGGAAAGCCGGGTTATGTCCTGCTTCTCGGGGATGGTCATTATGACTATCGCAATCTCTATAAATCCGGTGCACCGAATCTGATCTTGCCTTACGAGAGCGACGAAACTTCCAAAATACTCACACGCACCACAGATGACTGGTTCACCTATAGCCTGGGTAGTTCGAACAAGATGCAGATGGCGATCGGGCGTTTGCCGGTGCGATCCGTTGAAGAGGCCCAGGTGGTGGTTGACAAGCTTATCACGTATGAAACCAAGACCGAGGCCGGCGAATGGCGAAAGACCATCACTGTGGTCGCGGATGATGAACTGACCAGCGGGGGCAAGGGCGAGGAGCTTGAGCACACCTGGCAGTCCGAGCAACTGGCTGAATATCACGTGCCGTCGCTTCTTCACGTTCACAAGATTTATCTCATGGAGTACCCCGCGGTGCGCACGGCGAGCATTTCCGGGGTGACCAAGCCGCTGGCCAATGAAGCCATCATCAATCGTATCAACGAAGGCACGATTCTTTTCAATTTTATCGGTCACGGCGCGGATGAACTCTTGACCCACGAAAATGTTCTCAATCTGGCCAGCGATCTGGAAAAAATCCAGAATCAGAATCGCTATATGGTTTGGGTGGCGGCGACCTGTGAATTCGCCTATTGGGATCTGCCGCAGAAACAGAGTTTTGCCGAGGAGTTGTTGAACATCGCGGGGCGCGGCGCCATCGGCATGGTCTCCTCGGCGCGGTTGGTCTATTCCGTGGAGAATGCGGACTTTAACTATCAACTCTTTGATAATCTTTTTGCGAGCTACGAGTCCACGGGCAAGACGGCGCGATTGGGCGATGCGGTCATGATGGCCAAGCGCATTTCCAGCGCCAGCCAGGTGAACAATGAAAAATTCGTGCTGCTGGGAGATCCGGCGATGCGGCTGCGCGCGCCGCAATTCAGGGCGAGCGTGGCGAGCATTTCACCCAGCGACACGCTGCAAGCCTTGACACGGATTCGCGTCAACGGTACTATTCAAAAGGAGGGTGCAAACTGGAACGGATTCAACGGCCAATTGATGATGCGCGTGTTCGATGCGCGCAAACCGCGCCAGTATGAGACCGAAGGCGGCCGCAAGATTGATTACGTGCTCTCCGGCAACACCATTTTCCGCGGTGCCACCCAGGGCAGCGATGGCCAATTTCAGGTGGATTTTATTGTGCCCAAGGATATCTCCTATGGCGGTGTCGATGGCCGCATCAGCCTCTATTTCCATAATGCGGAAGGCGATGGCACCGGCTATATGACCAATCTCAAGGTGGGCGGATCGGCCCAGGACTTGATCGATCGCGAAGGGCCGCAGATTGCGGTGCATTTCGGCAACCCCTCTTTCAAGTCCGGCGATTACACCACCCAGAATCCCGTGCTGCATGTGGCGATCAGTGACTCGGTCAGCGGCGTCAATATCGCCGGGGATATCGGGCATCAGATCGTCATGTCGCTGGATGAGGAGGAAGGCAAGAACATCACGGAATTCTTCCAGTATCAAAGCGGCAGCTACAGCAAAGGCGAATTGTTGTACCCGCTTGCGGGTTTGCCCCCAGGCTTGCATACCCTGGGCATCAAGGCGTGGGACAATTCGAATAATTCAAGTTATGCCGAGGTCACCTTTCAGGTGATCGCTGAAACCGGGCTGACCTTGCGCAACGTCCTCAATTATCCCAATCCCATGCGTGACCGCACTCAATTTACTTTCGAAGTGAGCCGCGATGCCGACGTGGAGATTCAATTGTTCTCCGTGGCCGGCCGCCTGCTGCGCAAGTTTCCGGCCATGTCCGCCATGACCGGCTTCAATGTCTATCCCGAAGTGTGGGATGGGAGCGACGGCGATGGCGATCCGGTCGCCAACGGCGTCTATCTCTTCCGCGTGCACGCCAAAAGCCGCGGTGAAGATGGCACCCAGGAGACGGATCTCATCGGCAAGGCAGTTGTGGCCCGGTAGCAGGGCTAAACTTGAAAAACCTGGTGACCAGCCAGGTTTTTTTTTGATAAATCCATTGAATTTATCAGGCATGTGTATTATATTATTAAAAAATTGAAACGATTTAATCAACGCGAACTTTGGAGAGAGCAATGCATATTGAACAGCTGTGCGTGAATGCGATAAGAATAATATCGGTTGAGGCGATTCAGAAGGCCAATTCCGGCCACCCGGGCCTGCCCATGGGCATGGCGCCTTCCGCTTTTGTGCTGTGGTCCAAAATCATGAAACACAATCCGCAACGACCCGATTGGCTGGACCGGGACCGTTTTGTGCTTTCCGCCGGTCACGGCTCCATGCTGCTTTACAGTTTGCTGCATTTGTTCGACTATGGTGTGACCATGGAGGATCTCAAGCAGTTTCGTCAACTCGATTCCCGGACGCCGGGCCATCCCGAGTACGGCCACACCCCGGGCGTGGAGACCACCACGGGGCCGCTGGGCCAGGGGTTTGCCACCGCGGTGGGCATGGCGCTGGCCGAGGATTATCTGGCCTCCGTTTTCAACAAAGAAAAATATCCTATATTCGATCATTACACGTATGTGATCGCCGGTGACGGCTGCATGATGGAGGGCATCACTTCCGAGGCCGCCTCCATCGCGGGTGCGTTGGGGCTGGGCAAATTGATTGTGCTTTACGATTCCAATCAGATCACCATCGAGGGCAGCACCAAAATCACTTTCACCGAAGATGTGCGCAAGCGTTTTGAGGCCTATGGCTGGCAGACGCTCGAAGTGGCGGACGGCAATGACATGGCCGCGGTCGAGGCCGCGGTGCTGCAGGCGAAGAAGAATCTGCAGCAGCCTACCTTGATCAAGGTCAACACCATCATCGGCTATGGCTGTCCGAGCAAGCAGGGCTCGCATGAAGTGCACGGCGCGCCGCTGGGCGCGGCGGGCGTGGAGGAGACGAAAAAGTTTTTGCAATGGCCTGCGGTCGAGCCGTTCACGGTGCCTGCGGAGGTTTATGACTACACGCGGCAGCGCAATGTTTCTAATATGGGATGTTTTTCCACATGGAACAAGATGTACGAAGGCTATGCCAGGGAATATCCCGAAGAGGCGAAGAAGCTGCAAACCTGGCTCTCCGGTGCGTTGGATGAAAACGCGGTTTTTGATGAGGCCTTCTGGAATCAGACGGACAAGAAAGCCTCCCGCGAAACCTCCAGCACAGTGTTGAATTTACTGGCGGCGAAGGTGCCGCAGCTGATCGGCGGTTCCGCGGATCTGGCGCCCTCGACCAAGGCGGTGATGAAAGGCCGGGGCCGCTATTTGCCGGGCGGAGAGAAGGGCCCCAATCTCCATTTCGGCGTGCGCGAGCATGCCATGGCCGCCATGGCCAACGGCCTGGCCCTGCATGGCGGCTTGATCCCCTATGTGTCGGGATTTTTTGTGTTCGCGGATTATATGAAACCTTCGATGCGTCTGGCGGCCATGATGGGATTGCGGGTGATTTATGTCTTCACCCACGACAGCATCGGCGTGGGCGAGGACGGTCCGACGCATCAGCCCATCGAACAGCTGGCCATGCTGCGCAGCATCCCCAACATGACGGTGATCCGTCCGGCCGACGCCAAAGAGGTGGCTGCGGCGTGGCGGGTGGCGCTGACGTACAAGACCGGCCCCACGGCGCTGGTCTTGACGCGGCAGAATCTGCCCTTGTACGAAAATTCGCGAACAGAGGCGGTGAAGGGTGCGTATGTGCTGCGTCCGGAAAAGGGCGCTGTTGCGGAGCTGATCCTGATCGCCAGCGGCTCGGAAGTGGAGTACGCCATGAAGGCAGCGGAGATTCTGGAGGCGCAAGGTCGGTCGGTGCGGGTGGTGAGCATGCCATCATGGGAGTTATTTGAAGCGCAGCCCGCGGCGTATCAGGAGGCGGTGCTGCCGGCCGCGGTTACGAAACGTATTGCCATAGAAGCGGGCACAACCATGGGCTGGCACAAATATGCGGGTGCCGGGGGCGTGGTGATGGGTATTGACCGCTTCGGCAAGTCCGGGCCCTATGAGAAAGTATACGTGGATTTCGGCCTCACGGCCGCGGATATTGTGGCCCGGGCGGAGAAATTGTAGCGCTCGCCAGAGCGCTACGTGTTGGTCGGTCAGCATCGGGAGAGGCCGACAACGGAATGCCAAATTGGTGGGCTGGCGCCCACCCTGCGGCTGGTATGCACGAAATTTTGCCGCGGACGTTACAAGATGCTTGCAAGCATGACAAGGGGGGAAAACAGGTGTGCCCCAGCAAAACCAGGTGGAGCCCACCCTGCGTCTTTACGGTGGGCTAACGCCCACCCGGCTATTCATCCAGCACTTCGCGCACCTTGCGCGTGATGCTCTCCAGCGTGAAGGGCTTGGCGATGAACGCCGCCGAGTCGCCGTCCACATTGCCCTGCGCCATCAACACATCATTGGCATACCCGGACATGTACAAAACTTTCAACTTGGGGTTGGCCTTGCGCAAGCGCTCCGCCAGTTCCGCCCCGCCCATCTGCGGCATCACCACATCGGTCAGCAGCAAATCAATCCCGTTTGTGTTGCGCTCCACAGCGATGATCGCCTCCCCCGCCAGGGCCGCTTCGATCACCTGGTATCCCTGTATCTGCAGCATGCGCGATGTCAAGACCCGCACATCTTCTTCGTCCTCAACCAGCAGGATAGTCTCCTCGCCGCGCGGCAGCGCATCGTACACCGTGCGCATATCCACCTCTTCGGCCGCCTCGGTCACCTGCGGCAAGAAGACTTTGAACAGTGTGCCCTTGCCCTCTTCGCTGTAACACTCCATGTGCCCCTTGCTCTGGCGCACAATGCCGAAAACCGTCGACAACCCCAGCCCGGTGCCATGATCCTTGGTGGTGTAAAAGGGCTCAAAAATGCGCGACTTGACTTCCTCGCTCATGCCAATGCCCGTGTCCTGCAGGGTCAGCAGCACATATTTCCCCGGTTTGGCGTCGATATGGTTCTTGCAATACTTTTCATCGATGGAGACCGCCGAAGTCTCGATCACCAGCTTGCCGCCCCTGGGCATGGCGTCGCGGGCGTTGACCACCAGATTGACGATGATCTGTTCCACTTCGGCCGGATCGGCCTTGATGTTGCCGATGTTTTCCTTAAAATGGGTGATCAACTCGATGTTCTCGGTCACCAGGCGCTTGAGGACGCTGACCATATCCATCAGCGTCGCGTTGAGGTCCAGCACCTTTTGTTCCATGGGTTGGCGGCGGCTGAAGGCGAGGAGCTGCTTGGTGTGGGTCGAGGCGCGCTTGACCGCCTTGATGATCTGCTGCACGTGGCCCAGCAGCGGATCGCTCGGTTTGATCGATTTCATCATCAGTTCGCAGTAGCCGTTGATGATGGTGAGCAGGTTGTTGAAATCGTGCGCCACTCCGCCGGCGAGGCGGCCGATGGCATCCATCTTTTGCGCGTGATAAAACTGTTTCTCGAGGTCGGCTTCATGGGTGACGTCGCGCTTGACCGCGACGAAGTTTATGATCTGCCCCTTCTTGTCCTTGATGGGCGTGATGGTCGCCTCTTCTTCGAAGAGCGATCCGTCCTTGCGGCGGTTGCTGAAATGGCCGCTCCAGCTCTTGCCGCTCATGATGGTGGTGGAAAGCTCGCGATAAAAGGCCTTGTCCTGTTTGCCGCTCTGCAAAAACCGCGGCGTCTGGCCAATGACTTCCTCTTTACCATATCCGGATACTTTTTCAAAAGCCGGATTGACATAGAGGATCTTGCTCTCGATGTCGGTGATCATGATGCTTTCGGTGGCCTGTTCCACGGCGATGGCCAGGCGCGAGTTCTCATCTTCGGAGCGGTGGCGGTCGCTGATGTCGCGCGCGAAGCAGAGCACATATTCGAGGTTGTCGAGCTGGTAATAGTTCAGCGTCAGTTCCACCGGAATGATCTTGCCGGTTTTGCTGTAGAGGCGGGTCTCGATGGTGGCATCGTGCTGGGCGCGCATTTTTTTGAGAAAGGCATCCCATTTCTCCTTGACCATGTTGGGGTCGATGGCGCTGATGGCGCGCTCGCTGAGTTCATTCATGGAATAGCCGAGCAGCTGCAGCGCCGCTTCGTTGGCGAGGACAAAGCGGCCTTCATGGTTAAGCCAGTAGATGGCGACGGCGGCGTGGTCGACCGCGAACTTGGTGAATCTCAGCGCTTTTTCGATGCGGCGGTTGCGGCGTTCCAGCTCCTGTTTTTCCAGGGTCTCCCTGGCGGCAGCGACGAGGCGGAACATGTGGGCGGTATTGATGACATCGGCGGCGCCCGCTTTCATGCAGGCCACCGCGATTTCGCTGTCCAGACTTCCGGAGATGACGATGACGGGGATGTCGAGGTGCTTTTCCTGTAAAACGGCCAGTGTCTTGAGCGCGTCAAAGGCGGGGAGAAAATAGTTGGCGATGATCAGATCGGGTTTGCTGTTCAGCGCCTGGGTGAAGGCTTTGGCGGTATTGACGCGAACCCATTCGGAGAGCAGGCCGGCTGTCATGAACTCACGCGCCATCACTTCGGCTTGCTGCATGTCCTCTTCGATGATCACCAGTCTCAGACCAGTATTCATTTTTAACCCCGGCCTTCAGGAATATTTAGTTATCGCAAACGGACTGGACGAAGAGGAATCAATGAATCATCTCAGAAGATTCAGTGCTCTCCACGGCAGCCAGCTGCGCGTTTTTGCCTTCGAGAAATAAAATATAGATCAGCAGCATGACCATCCCCACGCTCACCGCGATATCCGCCACATTGAAGATGGGCCAGCGTTCGAGGCTGTATCCCGAAAAATGCATGGACAACAGATTGAACGCAGGGATGTTGATGTCAAAGAATTCAAAATCAAGGAAATCCACGACTTGGCCGCGGAAGATACGGTCGGTTAAATTGCCGATGGCGCCGCCGAGTATGATGCTCATGGCGATGCGCGCCCAGGTTTCTTCCATCTGCAATTTGAACAGATACAGCAGGATCACGAGACTGGCGATGATGGCAAAGACCGTGAAAAACACATTATCACTGATTTGAATGCCAAAAGCCATGCCCGGATTTTCGACATAAGTGAGCCGGAAAAAATCCCCCAACACGGAGATGGATTCATGCAATTGCATGGTTTCTTTTATGATCCATTTGCTGATTTGATCAAGCAGAAAGACGAGCAAAGCAATCCATAATATTTTATATGATTTCAACATTTATCTCTTGAGCTGCTCCTCTTTGGATTTGCACTCGATGCAGAGCCGGGCATGGGGAACCGCCTCAAGCCGTTCGTGATTGATCTCCTTGCTGCATTGCACGCAGATGCCATATTCGCCTTTTTCAATTCGTTCCAGGGCGAGGTTGAGGTGATAGAGCAGGTTGCCCTCGCGCGAAGCGAAAAAGTATTGCTGTTCGCGATCCATGGTGTCCGTGCCCTGGTCCGCCATATGAAACGAGTAGGCCGAGTGATCGCCGGATGTATCTTTCATCGAGGTGTTCAGACCGCTCGATTTGAGATGATCCAGCTCTTTCAAGAGCCGTTCACGTTTTTCCATGATAATTTTTTTGAAATGTTCCAGCTGTTGCGGATTCATTGTTTCCTCCGTATGGACAATACTACTATTATTTTTTCGCAATACCAATGGACAGATTCTGGTCCTCGATGGTCCACTCTTTCTGGTGGGTCCCGCCGGTCTCTCCCAGATGAATCACTTCGCAGAGTGTTTCATTCTTGACGTATTCCGCTTGATGCGCTACCGCCTCTTGCAGTTGTTCCGAAGCCTTGAGCCAGATTTCGATGCGATCGGTGACCTGGAAATCCGCGTCTTTGCGCATGTTCTGCACGCGGTTGACGAACTCGCGCGCCAGACCCTCGAAGCGCAGGGCTTCGCTGATGGTCAGGTCCAGTGCGACGGTGAGATCCCCTTCGCTGGATGCCACCAGACCCGGTTTGTTTTCCGTCTGCACCGTGATGTCATCCGGCGTGAGATGCGCTTCGTGTCCATCGATCACCATGTTTTTGCTGCCGGTTTTGAGCAGGCCGTCGATGTCGGTTTCGTTGAAGGCGCGGATGGCATCGGCGGCTTTGTTGACGCTCTTGCCGAATTTCGGGCCGAGATTTTTAAAGATGGGCTCGG
The DNA here is from genome assembly GCA_963169875.1 of Candidatus Zhuqueibacterota bacterium. Taxonomy (GTDB): domain Bacteria; phylum Zhuqueibacterota; class Zhuqueibacteria; order Residuimicrobiales; family Residuimicrobiaceae; genus UBA2214. The sequence goes on along the minus strand of CAUJEL010000172.1, from coordinate 25,080 downwards.
CTCGGCGGCTCAGCAGCTCTTTCTGATCAGACACAAATTTCACCGATTTGACATTGAGTTCGTCGAGAATCAATGCGGACATGCTTTCGATGAGCTGACGGTTTTTCTCGTCGTGCGCCTGAACGATGATCGCGGACAGCGGCTGCCGCACCTTGACGCCGGCTTCATTGCGCAATGAGCGGCCCAGGAACACGATGCGGCGCACCAGATCCATACGGGTTTCCAGCACGTCGTTTTCATAGTCTACAAAACCCTGACCCGGCCGGGGATATTCCGTCAAATGAACGCTGTCGCTGGCACCGCTCAAGTCTTTGGTCAGATTGCAGTAAATTTTTTCAGATATAAAGGGCGCCATCGGCGCCATGAGCTGGCTGATGGTGACCAGGCATTCATAGAGCGTCTGATAGGCGGCCAGCTTGTCCTGCCCCATCTCCGATTTCCAGAAACGGCGGCGCGAGCGGCGCACATACCAGTTGGACAAATCATCGACGACAAAGTTGGCGATGCCGCGCGCGGCTTTGGTCAGATCATAGCGCTCGAGATTTTCATTGACGCGTTTGCACAGCGTGTGGAGCGATGCGCACAGCCAGCGGTCCAGTTCTGAGCGATCAGCCACCGGGATGCGGGTAGCGGGATCGTACTCGAATTTATCGATGTTGGCATACAGGGCGAAGAAGGAATAGGTATTCGCCAGCGTGCCCAAAAATTTACGGATGACGTCGCGCACGCCCTCGGGGTCAAAACGCGTCGGCAGCCAGGGCGGACTCACTGTTAGCAGATACCAGCGCAGGGCATCGGCGCCCTGGTTGTCGAGAAAATCGAAGGGAGCCACCGCGTTGCCGCGCGTCTTGGACATTTTTTGACCCTCTTTGTCGAGGATCAGTTCGAGCGACACGCAGGTCTTGTAAGCGGGTTGGTCAAAGAGAAACGCGCCAATGACCAGCAAAGAGTAGAACCAGCCGCGGGTCTGGTCCACGCCTTCGGAGATGAAATCCGCCGGGAAATTATGATTGAATTTTTCGACGTTTTCAAAGGGATAGTGCCACTGCGCGTAGGGCATGCTGCCGGAATCGAACCAGCAGTCGATGACCTCGGGCGAGCGTTCCATGCTGCCGCCGCAGGCGGGGCATTTGAGGTGAATGCCGTCCACCTGTGGTTTGTGCAGGTCGAGGTCAGCGGGCACGCTGTCCAGCGCTTTTTCGCGCAGCTCCGCCACGCTGCCGATGCATTCCATGGCATCGCAGCTGCTGCAGCGCCACACCGGCAGGGGTGTGCCCCAGAAACGATCGCGCGACAGCGCCCAGTCGATGTTGCCCTCGAGCCATTCGCCAAACCGGCCTTCGCCGACTTCCTTCGGGTACCAGTTGATCTTTTTGTTATTGGCGATCAGTTTGTCTTTGATGGCCGTGGTCTTGATGTACCATGATTTGCGCGCATAGTAGAGCAGCGGCGACTTGCAGCGCCAGCAGTGCGGGTAACTGTGCGTGATCGGTTCGGAGCGATAGAGCGCGCCGCGGCTTTTCAGCTCCTGGATGATGGATTTGTCGGCGCTCTTGACGAACTGGCCAGCCCAGGGCGTGACCTCGGGAGTGAATTTGCCGCTCTTGTCCACCGGCTGCACCACGGGGAGATCATACTTTAAGCCAAGCTGATAGTCGTCTTCACCAAAGGCCGGGGCAATGTGAACGATGCCGGTGCCGTCGGTGGTGGTGACGAAATCGCCGAGCACCGTATAATGGCTGTGCTTGTCGGGTTTGACGAAATCATAGATTGGCTCGTATTCCATGCCGGCCAGTTTCTCGCCACTGAATTCGCCGATGATCTCATAATCGCCCTCGAGGACTTCGAGGCGCGCCTTGGCCAGGATGAGATGCTGCTCCTGATGTTTCACCTTGACATATTCGATGTCCGGGTGGAAGGCCAGCGCCACATTGGAGATGAGGGTCCAGGGCGTGGTCGTCCACACGAGAAACCAGGTGTTCTCCTGGCCCTTGATTTTGACGCGGACATAGACCGACGGATCCTTGACTTCCTCATAGCCCTGGGAGACTTCGTGGCTGGAGAGCGGGGTCTCGCAATGCGGGCAATAGGGCAGGATTTTATGTCCCTGGTAGATGAGATTCTTTTTCCAGAATTCCTTGAGAATCCACCACACCGATTCGATATAATCGTTGGTGTAGGTGATATAGGGATGTTCGAGATCGACCCAGAAGCCGATGCGGCGGGTGAGTTCATCCCATTCCTGCAGATAGCTCCAGACGCTCTTTTTGCATTCCGCATTGAATTCGCCGATGCCGTAACTGACGACCTGGTCTTTGCCGTCGAGGCCGAGTTTTTTCTCCACTTCGATTTCCACGGGGAGTCCATGGGTGTCCCAGCCGGCTTTGCGTTCGACGCGGAAGCCCTGCATGGTGCGCAGGCGGCAGACTGCATCTTTCACGGTGCGTGAAATGACGTGATGGATGCCGGGTTTGCCATTGGCCGTGGGCGGGCCTTCGAAGAAGACAAAGGGTTTGGTTTCGTCGCGTTCTGAGATGCTGCGCTTAAAGATGTCGTGTTCCTGCCAGTACTGGAGGACCTTTTTTTCGATTTCCGGGAAATTGAGCTTTTCGGGTAGTGCTTCGTACATATTCTGATTCCGTTTTATAGATATTTGCGCAGAATCGGTTCGAGTTTCTGCGTTGTGGCATCCGGCCACAGTTTGCGATCCGTCATGATGGCATTAGCCAGGGCGCTGCTGCAGGCGCAGGTTGGTTTTTCCGGCAGACGCCGCAGCGCCGTGCGAATGATCGCTTTGGCGGTCTCGATGTTTTTATTCAAGTTTTCGACAACCAGTTCGACTGATACGGTGTGCCCGGTTTCCGCTTCCCACCAGCAGTCATAGTCGGTGACCAGGGCCAGGGTGGCATAACAAATTTCAGCCTCTCGCGCCAGCCGGGCTTCGTTCATTTGCGTCATGCCAACGACATCCATACCCCATGATTGCATCAGGCGCGATTCAGCCAGGGTGGAGAAAGCCGGGCCTTCGATATTGATATAAGTGCCGCCCCATTTTATGGGGGCATTGTTTTCCTGGCCGGCCGCGAAGAGGGTCTTGCGGAGTTCCTCGCACATCGGTTGCGCAAAACCGACGTGGGCGACAATACCCTGGCCGAAAAAGGTGGCAGGCCGGCCGGCGTTGGTGCGGTCCACATACTGGTCGATGACGACAATATCCAGCGGCCGTAACTGCGGCTTGAAGGAACCGACCGCGGAGACCGAAATAATCTGTTCCACGCCCAGCTTCTTCATCGCCCAGATATTGGCGCGGTGATTGAGTTCCGTCGGCAGGATGCGATGACCTCTGCCATGCCGGGGCAAAAAGATGATTTCGCGGCCTTCCATGCGGCCGTAAAGAAAGGCATCGGAGGGATCGCCAAAAGGCGTCGCCATGCGAATTTCTTCACGGTCCGTTAATCCCTGCATTTGATAGAGGCCGGAGCCTCCAATGATGCCGATCCGTGGCATGCCGCTCTCCTGTTATAAAGCCTTGATGATGGCGCGCAATAGACGGCGGAACCGCGGTCCCAATTCCGCGGCCATCTTGTTGACTGCTTCATGACTCACGGCGCTCATGGATCCGGGAATGGCCTGGTCGGTGACCGCGGTCAAGCCGAGGACATCCATGTCGAGTTGGCGCGCTACCAGGGTTTCCGGAACCACGGACATGCCAACTGTGTCGGCGCCGAGCACCTGCAGCATGCTGATTTCCGCCTCGGTTTCATAAGAGGGGCCCATCACCGCGGCGTAAACCGATTCCAACAGCGGAATCTTGAGTTCGCGGGCCGTTTGCATGGCCAATTGCCGCAAGCGCAAACTGTAGGGTTCGCTCATGTCCGGAAACCGCGTCCCCAGCGATTCATCATAGGGGCCAATGAGGGGGCTGTTCCCCATGAGATTGAGATGATCTTTTATCAAGGCTATGCTGCCGGGCAGCAATGCCGGACGGATGCCCCCGGCGGCATTTGTCAGGATCAGGGTGCGAATGCCCAGGCGATGCATCACGCGAATGGGGAGGGTGACCGACTGCAGCGGATACCCTTCATAACCATGAAACCGGCCCTGCATGGCAAAGATGGTTTTGCCTTCGAGGCAGCCAAGGACCAGTTGACCAGCATGAAATTTAACGGTCGAATGTGGGAAATGGGGGATATCGCGATAGGATATCTTGATTGCTTCCGTCATTTCATCGGCCAGTGTGCCCAGACCAGTGCCCAACACCAGTCCGAGATCGCAGGTACGCTGATCTCGCGTTCGCAGCCACTCGGCCGCCTGGGTTACCTGGTGATTTAACGTCACGCCGTGCTCCAGTATCTATGGTCTCATATTACGATCTGATCAGAGAGCGAGTTGTTGTTTTTATCGGTTGCCGACTCATCTTGATCAGGGTTTGTCTCTTCTTCATCGAGCAAGTTTCCCTGCATGCGACCGCCATAGGGTTCGTCGAAGCGGCGTTCGCCGCGGACGATACGCGGTTCATCCGGCGCTGCAAAACTGACGGGCGGATGCGGTGGCGCAGCGGGCCTGTGCGTTGCCGTCTCATCTGCTGCAGGTGTAATCACCGGCCGCGGTACGGGTGGCACGGCGGGCCTGTGCATTGCCATCTCATCTGCTGCAGGCGTGATCACCGGCCGCGGTGCGGGGGACACGGCGGGTCTGTGCGCTGCCTTTTCCTCTTCGGTCGCAGCGATCACCGGCCGTGGCAGACGGCCCCGTGGTGTGAAAGAGGCCGTTGATTCGTTATCCGTGGTGTTAAGACCGGCGTCATCCATGCCGAGCACATCGAGCAGTTCGATTTGCGATTGCAGCAAATGACGCAGTCTGCGCGAGAACGATTCTTTTTGCGCTTTGACCAGATTGATTTCTGAGCGCAGCTCCTGCAGTTCTCCCCTGGCTTGCTCGATGATTTTTTCCGCCTGCAATTCCGCTTCGTGGATTCGCAGTTCTGCTTCGCGCAGTGAATTCATGCGCGACTCCTCCACGGTGTTGGTCGCTTTCATCAGGGTGTCGCGCAGGGTATGTTCAACCTGTTGGTAATCGCGAAGTTGTGTGCGCAGTTTGATGAGTTCATCATTGAGCTGATTTTTTTCGCGCAGTAATAATTCCATCTCATCGGCAACCATGATCAAAAAGGCTTCCACTTCTTCGGGATCAAAGCCGCGCATGCTTTTCTTGAATTCTTGCTTGCGGATGTCCAACGGTGTCAGTTTCACGGTTAACTCCGATTGTTAGAGTCTTTCCCCAAAGAGCGCGCGGCCGAGGCGAATCAGCGTGGCGCCCTCTTCAATGGCGATTTCATAATCGTCGCTCATGCCCATGGAGAGATGGTCGATGCTTAAACCGGAAGCGTTGAGCCGTTCCTGGAGCTGCCTGAGTGCGGTGAAACAGGAACGAATGCGAGTGGTATCCGTCGAGAGTGCACCGATGGTCATCAAACCGGTCAAACGCAGATGCGGCAATTGGCCGAGTGCGCCGGCCAGATCTTCTGCCTGATCCGGGGGTATGCCGAATTTGCTCGTTTCTCCTGACGTGTTCACTTCCATGAACACCGGCACGACGCGTCCCCATGCACGGGCGATTTTATTGATCTCCTGTCCGAGATTCAGTGAATCCACGGATTGGATGAGTTCAAAGAGTTCGAGTGCGCGTTTGACTTTATTGCTCTGCAGATGGCCGATGAAATGCCAGCTGAGCGGCAGATCAGCGAGGTGGCCCCTTTTTTCCACGGCCTCCTGAACGCGATTTTCGCCCATCAGCACCAGGCCGAGAGCGGCCGCTTCGCGAATGCGCGAGGCCGGGACGGTTTTGGTCACTGCCAGAGTGCGGATTTGACTGGCACTCCGGCCGCTGCGTTCGCAGGCGGCGTGGACCCGTTCGGTCACATATTTTAAATTATTTGCAAGAGCCATCTGTTCATATTTTTAATAACGTTAAATATAGATTTTTTTTAGAAAAAATGCAATTAAAATCTGGCGGGCGCCAGCGGGCGAATTCGCCATGGCTGGGACGCGGACCGTTCTGACGTGTGCATGTGGTCTGGCCGCTGCGCAGATAATTCATTTGATTTTTCGCCTATATTTTAGTAAAATAGATTTATTCTCAAATCAATTGTCGTCGGGTGTCTTTTCAGAGGATCGTTATGAATTCAGGCAAGTCCCGTATTCTCGAATTGCTGGCCACTATTGTAAAGCGCCGCAAACTCGTCTATATAAATGTCATTATCGTCGGCATCGTATCATTGATTGTGAGTCTGGTCTTGCCCAAATGGTACAAGGCGGAGGCGATCATTTTACCGCCGATGAACGATAGTTTTTCCCTGGGTCTGGGCGGTGCGTTGGGTGAAATCGCCGGTTCGATGCTGGGGCCGAGCGGTTACGAGCTGCCCATGCTTGCATCCCGCGCCGATGTCTATGAGACCATTCTGAAAAGCCGAAGAGTCGCAGAAGAAGTGATCAACCGCTTTGATCTGATGAAGGTATACAAGAGCGATAACATTGATCTGGCTCTGCGCGAGATTCAAAACCATCTCAAGACGGAGGTGGGCCGGGATGGCAGCCTGAAAGTGACGTTCGAGGCCAAGAAAAATCCCCAACTTGCGGCCGATGCAGCCAATCATTTTGTCGCCACGCTGGATCGCCTCAACCAGGAAACCAGTCAGTCCAAGGCAAAAAACACGCGGATTTTTATTGAACAGCGATTGAACGAAGCCAAAGCGGATCTGGCGCAGGCGGAAATGGCCCTGAAAGAGTTTCAGGAGAAAAACAACACCCTGTCGCTGCCGGAACAAACCCGGGCGGCGGTGGAGGGCGCGGCACAATTGATGGGAGAATTGACCGCACTGCGCATTCAACTGGGCGTGATGAGCCAGGAGATGAGTTCAAATCATGCACAGGTGCAGGAGGTGAAGAGCCGCATCCGCCAAATCGACAAAATGCTGCTCGAACTGAAGACGGGTTCGTCGGCGGGTGTGGCCGGCGGAGCTTCCATGGAAGCGCTGATGATCCCATTGCAAAAAGTGCCGGAATTGGGGCTGCAGTTCGCGCGCCATTACCGGGAACTCAAAATTCAGGAAGTCATTTTCGAATTATTGACGCAGCAGTATGAGCAGGCCAAAATCCGTGAAATGGAAGATACCCCTACCCTGCAGGTTTTGCAAAAGGCAACCCCCCCCATTCTCAAAAGCAGGCCCAAACGGATTGTCATCATCCTCATCTGTGTCTTTTTCGCATTGCTTGTCAGTCTCATCATTATCCTTGTATCTGATTATATGGATCGTATGCGCATGCAGCGCAGTGAGGATTACCGGACGTTTTCCTGGATGATGGATCAGATCAAGCAGGATTTCAAATTCTCCAAATCGCGTAAATAGGCTGACGGCGTCCGGCATGTACAGAGCCATCAGGCATATCCTGCAAGAAGAGCGCAAAGCACTGCAGTTATCGGCGTTCATCTTTTTTTGTTTTTTCCTGCTCGCCATCAAGACCGATTTTCTCATCGTTTCCGCTGTATTTGCCGGTTTGCTGGTTGTCGCGGCCGGCAGCTATGTGATTGTTAAACATCCGGGCTATGGCGTGGCGATCATGATCATCGGGACTTCCCTTGATGTGCTCGGCCGCATTCCCGGCACGCCCATCACCGTCTTCCATCTCGGCGTTTTCATCACCCTGCTGATCTGGTTGCTGCGCATCTACCTTTCTGAATCCAGGGAGGTACTGCATACCACCTTTGATTTGCCTCTGTGGCTCTTCCTGGGCTTTATCAGTTTCACTTTGATCTATACGCCGGAACCGCTCGATGCCGCGGTCTATTTCATGCGCCTGATCGCTCTGGTCGTGGTCATGTATATGACGATCAACGTCGTCACGGATAAAGCGAGCCTGAATGTTTCGATCGCCGCTGTGATCCTGAGCGCCTTTGTGCTTTCCGCCGTTGCCATCACCGATATCACCAATACGTCCGCGTACTTGATGCAGGCGGCCGTCGGATTTTCCAAAGTATTTGGGCGCTTCGGGGTCACCTTTGAGAACCCCAATTATTTCGCCACTTTTTTGATGCTGGCACTTGCCATCAGCGCTTCGCTGATCATCAACGGGCGTCTGTCCGGATTTATGCGCCTGCTGCTGCTGGCTATGGCGGCGGTCATCATGGTGGGGTTGGTCGGCACGTTCTCCCGCGCGGCCTGGGTGGCGCTCCTGCCGGCCCTCTTCATCGTCATTTACTTCTCGAAATATCGGGCGGCTATTTTTATATCGATCCTGGTGCTCACCCTGACAGCGGTCATTATTTTGTGGAACACACCCTTTGTCAAAAGTGTGATTATGCGCTTTTCCTCTCTGGCGACCGCGTCCGCGGATCCGTCGAGCATGACGCGTGTGTTCCTGTTTCAGGGCGGCTGGGATATGCTGCTGGACACCTACTTTATGGGTGTGGGCTATCGCGCCTTCCCGGTCTATTACGAAAAAATATATCGTCCACACAGCCAGGTCCTTTTTGATGTGTTCGAATCTCATACCCTGCCTATGGAGATTCTTGCCGAGTTGGGAGTGATCGGGTTCACGCTGTTCATCTATTTCATGATTCGTTATTTCAGGTATGGACTTGGCTCGGTGAATAAAATGGACCATCCCTACTTCCGTGCCTGCCAGATTGGCGTCGTTGCCTCCATGGCTGGTTATCTGACCAACGCCCTTTTCAGTCCCGGTCAACTCGCCAGCAATTATTTGTGGATCGGATTCGGGTTGACCTATGCCATCCCGCGCCTGGCGGCGATGGAAACGGGCAAGGATTAGGCATGTCGTCGGTTTTTAAAAAGCTCTTTCAACAGTCCTTTGCCTATGCGGTTGGAACCGTCCTCAACCGCGCCACCAACATCATTTTGGTCCCATTGTATGTGCGCTCGCTGAGCAAGCCGGAATATGGCATGCTTGAAATCCTCCTGCTCACATCCACGCTGACAATGATCGTGCTGCAGCTCGGCATGGGATCCGCCCTGATGCGGAGTGTTCTCTACAAGGGCGGAGATAATCGTCAGGAGATCAGTTCAACGGCCCATTATTTTTTGTCGCTTTTTTCCTTGGGCGCCATCAGCCTGCTGATGTTCTTTTCCCCGCAATTGTCGGAAATTATTTTTGATTCCCGCGAAGGCACGGCCATGCTGCGGGTGCTCTTCCTCGGAGACCTTTTTCTGGTCGGCGCCACCATACCCATGTCCTTGATGCGCATCGATCAGAAGGTCAAGCTTTTCGTCAAAATAGCGGCGGCCAATTTCGTTCTGGGTGTTGGACTTACCTTCCTCTTTCTCGTCGGCCTTGACATGAAGATCATGGGCGTGCTCTGGGCCAATACCATCACCGCCGGGTTGTTCGCGGTGTTTTATCTCTACATCAACCGCGGGGAATGGCAGACGAAATTTTCTCTGGCTGAATTGCGCGACATGCTGGTCTTTGGATTGCCTCTGGTGCCGAGCGCCATGGGGGATCTGGTGCTGCAGGCATCGGACCGCTACATCATAAAATATTATCATGGTTTTGAGCAGCTCGGCGCTTACAGCGTCGGGATGCGCCTCTCCATGGTCGTGTCGCTGGCGGTGAATGCCTTCCAGATGGCCTGGCCGGCCCTTTTTTTCCCGATGGTCAAAAATCCGGATTCAAACCGGCAGTTCGCCAGGATTTTCACCTATTATGTATTTGTCATGCTGGGATTGATCCTCTCCATCTCGCTCTTTTCCCATGAAATCATTCTGCTTTTTGCCACACGTAACTATCTGGAGGCGGCGCAGTTTCTGCCGCTGCTGTGCTTCTCGTTTCTGTTTTATGGGATGTATTATTATACCTCCATCGGCTTGCAGGTTGAAAAAAAGACCTGGATATCCGCGCTGATTCTGCTGATCGCCGCGGGACTCAATGTCCTGCTGAATCTGCTGCTTATACCCAATTGGGGCCTGATGGGCGCTGGCATCGCCAAAGTGATCAGCTTCGCGTTTTTAGGACTAGTGATTGCGTGGATTTCGCAGCGCTATTACGCCATTGCCTATGAATATGCGCAGTTGATCAAATTGGGCGTGCTCGTGGTGCTGGCGTTCACAGCGAGTCTGATGATTCAGGGCATCACCATGCAGGCCTTTCTGATGCGTTTATTGATTGTGTTGATGATCCCGGTTTTGCTGCTGCTGTTGCGTTTTTTTCCGCCAGGTGATTTGCTGCGCATCAGGAATCTGTGGAGAGGACGGGTTCAGGGAGGCGGCGATGCGGCGGGCCATTAAACGTTTCCTGGGCTGGATGATTGCGGCGTTTTTGTTTTTCCGCTCAAAATGTCTGGGGCGCCAGACTCCGGGTTTTCCGCGGTCAGTGGTGGTGATTGCGAATATCGGACTCGGCAATGGCATCATGGCGCTGCCCCTGCTGCACAGTCTCAAGGCGCACTCTTCTGGCATCAAGGTGACGGTCCTGACGAATGCAAGCGCAGCCGTTATTTTTCGCAATACCGCGACAGCGGATGAAGTGATCATCCTGGCGCCTTCGTATCCGGGGCGATTGCGGCAATGCCTGGCACTGCGGCGGCAAAAGCCTGACTTAACGCTGTTGACTTTTCCGGCGCTGGCGTTGCCCGATGAGTTGCTGCCGCTGTTCATTGGCAGCCGTCACACTGTGGCGCATGACTATCGCCCCATTCAGCCATTTTTTCATCATCTCAAGAATTTGTATGCCAGACTGGTGCCCCTGGTCGATCAGCTTCACGATGTTGAGCAAAACCTGCAATTGCTTCCACAAGGCATCGCCGCGGTGCGCGACTATCCCGCGATTCGTATCAGCGAACGTGCCGAGGAAGCGGCGCGGGAAGTTCTGGGGGACTGGTCCGGTGAGGCGCGGCCACTCTACGTCATGCACCCGGGCGGGAAACGCGGCGCCGGGTACAAAAGATGGCCGGCCGCGAAATTCCGCGCTCTGGCTGACCATCTGGCGGAGACCCTGGATGCAAAAATCATCGTTCTTTTGGGACCGGACGAGGCTGAATTGCAGGACCTGTTTCACGGGCCGCATCTGCTGACGTTTTGCAGCAGCGACCTGGAGATTATTATTGCGTTACTTAAAAAAAGTCATTATTTTATCTCTAATGACAGCGGCATCATGCATGTCGCATCGCTCGTCGATATTTCCCTGTTCACAATTTATGGTGCAACCAATCCGCAGCGCAACGGCGCCTGGGGTGGTCGCGCTACCAATATATACAAAAAGGATATTTCCTGCCGTCCCTGCATCCATTTTATCCCAAGTGGCGCTCATCTCGGCTGCGGTCAGGAGTGTCTTGCCGGACTCTCAGTAAACGATGTATGGAACGTCATCCGAGCACACCAGGAAGAGGAGTCGCGCAATGAAAGTCAATTTTCTCGATCTTAAGACGCAGTATTTGAACATCAAGCCTGAAATCGATGATGCCATTCAGCAGGTTCTTGATCGCAGTGCGTTTGCCGCCGGGCCATTTGTGAAAGCCTTTGAAGAGCATTTCGCCGCCGCCCATCAATGCAAATTTTGCGTTGGCGTCAATTCCGGCACCGCGGCGTTGCATATCGTCATGATGGCGCTGGAAATCGGCCCGGGTGACGAGGTGATCGTGCCTGCCAATACCTTTTTTGCCACGCCCGAAGCCGTGAGTCTGGCGGGTGCCAAGCCCGTATTTGTTGATCATGAACCGGATTATTATAATATCGATGTAAATCTGATTGAAAAGGCGATCACGCCCAAAACCAGAGCCATCATCGCTGTCAATCTCTACGGACAACCGGCGCAGTTGGATAAAGTAAAAGCCCTGGCGGATAAGCATCACCTGGTTCTCGTTGAGGACTGCGCGCAGTCGCATCTGGCGACGCTCAATGGGCAATCCACCGGCACCTTTGGACTGGCCGGCTGTTTCAGCTTTTATCCCGGCAAAAATCTCGGCGCTTATGGCGAAGGCGGCGCCGTGATCACCAATGATGAGGCCTTGTATAAGAAGATGATGATGCTGCGGGATCATGGGTCCGCGCAGAAATATCATCATGATCTCATCGGGCACAATTACCGGCTCGAAGGCATGCAGGGCGCCATTCTTGATGTAAAATTGAAACACCTGCCGCAATGGACCGAGGCGCGCCGCCGTAACGCCAATCTCTATCGCAAATATCTCGCGCCTGTCAAGGAAGTCGTGGTGCCGCAGGAAATGCCCGGCGCCAAACACGTGTATCATATTTTTTGCATCCGCGTGCCGCGCCGTGAAGAATTGATCAAGTTTTTATCCGAGAATCAGGTTTATACAGGCATTCATTATCCAATCCCGTGCCATCTGCAAAATGCCTATGCCAGCCTGGGCTATAAAACCGGTGATCTTCCGGTCAGCGAACAGTTCGCGGATCAGTTGTTGTCGCTGCCAATGTGTGAAGTCCTGACTGAAGAAGAGATCATTTACGTTTGCGACACCATCAAGCGATTTTACGCTGCGTCATGAAAAACCTGCTGGACCATGTATAAAAAATGAAGCATCAACGTTGTTGATAAACGTGATAAAAAGGGCATCATCGCGGAGCTTTGAAAAAAATGCGTTGTGGTATGATCCGGAGACCTGGACAGGTCTTCGTACTGCTGTTGCTGCTGTTGGGCTGTGATCGCAATCTCGAAGTCACCCGTCCAACAGATGATGTTTTGCTGGAACCCAATGTTGAGTTCGAGCCGGGATTTGTGCCAGCCGTTGAAAAATGTCAATGGTTTGACGACAAAACAGCGGCTTATACGGTATCCTTCGATGATGCAAAAGTCACTCATTATCAGGTTTCCGGACCCATTCTCAAACAGCGCAATATTTGCGGCACGTTTTTTATCAACACCCGGGAAATCGTGGATTGGTCCGGATGGCAGCAGTTAGCCGACATGGGCCATGAGATTGGCTCTCATTCCTATTCGCATCCGAAGATGACCGAGCTGACGGAAGCGCAACAACGAGCAGAATTGGAACGCGCCATTGCTGATATCCGAACCCATTTGCGCGGCAGTCCGCCGGTGTACAGTTTCTGCTATCCCTATGGTCTTTTCAATGATGAACTGCGCAGGGTGGTCATGGATTATCATATCACCGCTCGTGGCGGCGGCGCAGTGAATCCAATCGACATGAGCGATTACGATTTGTCCCTGGCTCATGGCACGGGTGTGTATCCTCCGTTTGATATGGCGATGATCGCGGGTTGGGTTGATAAAGCGATCGCCAAAAAGGCCTGGGTCAATGTCTATTTCCATTCAGTCAGCGCCAAGGGTGATTCCAACGATACGACGATTCCGGTGCGCTATTTCAATGAACATCTTGATTATGTTGAACAGGTACGGGATAAGCTGTGGATTGCGACCCAGGGGCAGGTCGCCCATTATATCCGGCTGCGTCGCGAAGCCAAAATAAGCGTTGAGGTGATCGATCAGACCGGTTTTAAAGTAGCTCTTTATAACCTGCCGGATAGAATCCCGGAAATGACCCGGCTCACAGTCAGGATGAAAATGCCGCTCGATTGGCGCAATCAAAAAATAATTCTCAGAAAACAAGATACCAAGGGTTATCAGCTTCTCAAGAGCGAAGACGATACCGCCTGCTTCAATATCGGCAAGACAGATATACTCTACATCGAAGCGAAAAAATCTTTGGCACAATAACCGGCGCTCATGCAACCGCACGACAAAAACATATTGATGGTCCTGCAAGCCGATTATCCTCCGGATATTCGCTTGACCAAGGAGATCGGCGCGCTCGTGCAAGCCGGTTATGCTGTTTTTTTATTATGCCATAACAAGGCCGGACGTCCGCGCGTAGAGCGCGTGGATGGTGCAACGGTGCTGAGGTTGCGCCATTTCGGCGCGCGCTGGACTGCGCTGATCAATACGCCGCTGTTTTTCAACCCCGTCTGGCTGTCCGGGATACGGCGCGCCATCGTGCAGTACCGGATAACCTCTTTGCATGTACACGATCTGCCGCTGGCAATGGCCTGCATCTGGATGGGCCGCTGGTTCAAGATCCCCGTGGTCTTTGATGTGCATGAAAATTATCCCGAAGCGATGCGCCTCTGGGGACACAAAGGCCTGTTCTGGTTCATATTCCGCAATCCCTGGCTGGCGGAAAAGCTGGAGCGGCGCTGTCTTCAAAAAGCGCAGGCCGTGGTCACCGTTTCCGAAGAGCACCGCGATTTTATCATCGGTCGCGGGCTGGCGCCAGGCAAAATCCACTTTGTCGGCAATACCGTGGATTACGAATCGTATCTGCAGATGCCGATCGATGCCGCGATCGTCGAAAGCTATAAAAAATATTTTGTTTTGGAATATCTGGGCAAATTTGGACCGGAGAGGGATCTGGAAACCGCGATCCGCGGTGTGCGGCTTTTGCTTTCACACATCCCCCATATTCGTCTGCTGCTGGTGGGCGATGGCCCCAACGTGGACGAGTTGAGACGCTGCGCCCGAGAGGAAGGCGTGGAAGATCGCATCGAGATCACCGGCTGGGTGCCGTTCGATCAAACCGCTTCGTACATTTCCGCCTGCCATATATGCATTGTGCCGCAGCCGTCGAATCCATTTATAGACAACACCATTCCGCACAAGATTTTTCAATACATGGCGCTGGAAAAGCCGGTTGTTTGTTCTGATGCCAAAGCCCTGGTGCGGATCGTGCAAGAGAGCCAATGCGGAGAAGTTTTTCAATCTTCTTCTGCAGAAGGCTTTGCCAAAGCCGTATTGCAGATATATCAAAGTGAATTTCCATACGGTGTAAACGGCCGCCGCGCGGTGGAACAAAAATACAACTGGAAAACATCCTCCCAGGCGCTCTTGTCACTCTATGAAACCATCTATGCAAATTTGTCAGACAAGGATTAATGCGATTGCCAACTGAAAAGCAACAAAGCACTTTACCACTGGTTTCCTTTGTCATTCCGATGCTGAACGAGGCGAAGGCCATCAATCGCTGCATCGAATCGATTTTGAATCAGA
Organism: Candidatus Zhuqueibacterota bacterium; assembly: GCA_963169875.1. Classification (GTDB taxonomy): domain Bacteria; phylum Zhuqueibacterota; class Zhuqueibacteria; order Residuimicrobiales; family Residuimicrobiaceae; genus UBA2214. Next base: position 10,048 of record CAUJEL010000172.1, on the reverse strand, counting down.
ACTATCCGGCGGACAGATTGGAAGTGATCGTCGTGGACGGCCTGTCCCGGGATGGCTCACGCGAGCAGGTCATGGCATTGGCGGCTGAGCATGCCAATATCCATCTGTACGACAATCCCCAAAAGCGCACCCCCGTCAGCCTGAATACAGGCGTCCGCAACAGTAAAGGGGATGTGATCATCATCCTGGGCGCGCATACCCGCATCGAGCCTGATTTTGTCCATTGGAATATCCACTATATGCAGGAGCTCAACGTCAAATGTGTTGGCGGCACGCAGATCAACACGGGTGACACATTTTGGCAGTCCGCCATTGGCGTGGGCATGGGATCGCAGTTCGGGATTCCCAGTGCGCCATACCGCTTTTACAAGAAAAAACGGTTTGTCGATACCGTGGTCTATGCGGCCTATGCGCGGGAACTCTTCGAGCAAGTCGGCTATTTCGATGAAGAGCTGCATATCTCGGAAGACGCGGAATTTAACTGGCGCATTCGCAAAGCCGGTCATAAAATATTCTTCACGCCCGAGATTGTATCCCATTATTACCCGCGGCCCAACTTGAGAAAATTGGCCAAACAGTTTTTCAATTATGGCATTTTACGGGTCAATGTCATCAAGAAGCATCCCGATGCCGCCAAATCCGTGCATCTGGTGCCGCCGCTTTTCGTGCTCAGTACGCTGCTGCTGCTTTTGGGGGGCTTGTTGTGGAAAACCTGCTGGGCCATCTGCGGCGTTCTCTGGCTGCTCTATCTGATCTATCTGATCGTAGCCGCCGTCATCACGTGCAGGCAGGTCCGGAGTTATCGCTATCTTGCGGCACTGCCGGCGGTTTTCCTGGCCATGCAGTTGGCCTGGGGCGGCGGTTTCCTGGTCGGAATTTTTAAAACCTACAAATAATCTGGTTGCGATGCCCAAACCACTCGAAAAAATACTGCTGTTAGTGGTCGATTTCATCACCATCAATCTGGCGTTTTGGGGCCTATTGCGCGTGCGCAGCAGTTTCCATCTGTTCGTCGAATCCGGACAGGGCCTGCAGGTGCAGATTTTTATCTTTGTCTATCTGTTCTGGCTGCTGCTGTTCATATTTTTCGGATTGTACCAATCCTGGTATCTCAAATCCCGGTTTGATGAGTTGGTCTCGGTTTTCAAGACGATTCTTTTTGGCACCTTGCTCATTTTTGTCCTTACCTTTGAACCGGAAAAGGATCTCTCTGAGCCGCCGACGTTCGGCCGCTTCATGATCATCAGCTATTCGCTGCTGATGTTTTTTTCTGTGGGCGCCGGCCGGCTCATCCTGCATACCATCCAGCGCAAGCTGCTGCAATCCGGGGTGGGGCAGCGCAATACCTTGATTGTGGGATATAATGCCAAGGCGCAAAAGCTGGCCGACAAGATCCGTCAGTTTCCCGCACTGGGTTATCGTGTGGTCGGATTTTTGAGTCTCAAAAATGAGGAAAACGGACAAAAATATCAACATCTGCATGTGTATGGCGGATTGAATAAACTGAAGGGTGTAGTGCGTGGCCGTAAAATAGAAGAGGTCATCCTTTCTCTGGGGCAGACGCCGCACAAGCGCGTGATGCATATCATCGGTCTGCTGGAGCAGCTGCCGGTGAACATCAAGATCGAACCGGATCTCTACGGCATCGTGATGGGGCAAGCGCGAACCCAGCAGATTTATGGTTTTCCGCTGATAGAGATCAATCCGCAAATCATGCAGCCATGGGAGCAGCAGGTCAAGCGGGTGATGGATGTCTTGTTTTCCATTTTTTTCCTGGTGCTGACGCTGCCCGTCTTTTTGGTCCTGGCGATTTTGATCAAGCTGGATTCGCGCGGCCCGGTTTTTTTCAAGCAGAAACGCGTCGGCCGCAATGGGGCTGTATTCACCATATACAAATTCCGTACCATGGTGCAGGATGCGGAAAAACTCACAGGCCCGGTTTGGGCGGGGAAAAAGGATCCGCGCATCACCCGCATGGGCCGCATCATGCGCAAGCTTCGTCTCGATGAGTTTCCCCAGTTCATCAATGTGCTCTATGGCGATATGAGCCTGGTGGGCCCGCGGCCGGAACGACCCTATTTCGTCGAAAAGCTCAAGCTCGAGTATCCCTATTATCTGCGCCGCCTCAAGGTCAAGCCGGGCATCACCGGATGGGCTCAGGTCAAAGGTGAGTATGACACCACCATCGAAGAGGTCAAGGAGAAATTGGCCTATGATCTCTATTACATCGAAAATATTTCGCTGCGCATGGATTTACGCATCCTGTTTCATACCATCGCCGTGATGCTGCGTTTCAAAGGACAATAATATGAAGAGGTAATGGTTATGCTGGATTTAAAATTTATTCGTGAAAATCCCGAGTTGGTGCGCAAGGCCATTCAAGATAAAGGGGACAAGGCCGACCTGGACGGTCTGCTGGCGCTCGATGTGAAACGGCGCGAGATCATCGGCGAAGTGGAGTCGGCGCGTGCCCGGCAGAACAGGGTGACGCTGCAGATTGCGGAGATGAAGAAAGCGAAGCAGGATGCGGCCGCTGTGATCGCGGAGATGCGCGCAGTCTCGGATCGCATCAAGGAACTGGACGAACAGCTGCGCGATGCGGAAGAGAAGATCTATCAAATTCAAATCCGCATTCCCAATATTCCCCATGCGAGTGTTCCTGTGGGAGATCCGAGCCATAACCAGGTGGTACGGCAATGGGGTGAAATGCCAAAACAGGATTTCAAACCCCTGCCGCATTACGAGATCGCCGAGAAATTGGGACTGGTGGATTTTAATCGCACCTCGCGCATGTCGGGCGCCTCTTTTGTGGGTTATCGCGGATTGGGCGCCAGGCTCGAACGCGCCCTCATCAATTTCATGCTGGATTTGCACAGCGAAAAGCAGGGCTACACCGAGATCGCGCCGCCCTTTGTGACCAAGCGGGAGTCCATGTTCGGCACCGGTCAGCTGCCCAAACTGGAAGAGGATATGTACCACATCCCCCTGGATGATCTGTTTCTCGTCCCCACCGCGGAGGTGCCGGTCACCAATCTGCACCGCGAAGAAGTGCTGGACGGGGAGGAACTGCCCATTTTTTACACCGCCTATACGCCCTGTTTCCGGCGCGAGGCCGGCGCCTACGGCAAGGATACCCGCGGCCTGGTGCGCATCCATCAGTTCGACAAAGTGGAGATGGTCAAGTTCGTCAAGCCCGAGACTTCGTACGAAGAGCATGAAAAACTGACGGCCAATGCGGAAGAAGTCTTGCAGTTATTGGGATTGCCGTACCGTGTGGTGTCGCTGGCCACGGGGGACTTGAGTTTTTCCGCCGCCAAATGCTATGATCTTGAAGTGTACGCCATGGGCATGGAGAAATGGCTGGAGGTCTCTTCGTGCAGCAATTTCGAAGATTTTCAGGCGCGGCGGGCGAATATCCGTTTCCGGCCGTTCAAAGGCGCCAAGCCGGAATACGTGCACACGCTGAATGGATCGGGATTGGCGCTGCCGCGCACCGTCATAGCCATCCTGGAGAATTATCAAACCGACGAAGGCACAGTGACGGTGCCCGCGGTTTTGCGCAAATATATGGGTGTTGACGTCATTCGATGAGCGGTGATTTTGATATGAAAACGCGCGGCCGGGATGCAATTTCTGGCCGCGCGTTTTGTTTCAAGCTCTAACCGCGACGGGTGGCTCCAGCAACGTAACTCCGGATGGCTGTTCTGACTCCACGTTTTGATTTAAGGGTTTTCGGGAGGTTCTTGAGGCGGCGTTGGATTTTCCAGTAAATCGCGGATTTTTTTGAGCGTCTGTTCGATACGCTGCCGTTCCGCCTGTATTCTCGCCAGATCTTTTTCCGCATTTTCGGTCTTTTGTTGTTCCCGGGTCAATTCATCCAGCACAGCCTCCTCCGTTTGCGCTTGCAGAACCTGGCGCACAGCCTCCTCTTTTGCATCTTTGGGTTGGCGCCTAAAGAGCGCCGGATAGATCGGGAGTTGCAGCGCGAAATTGACGCGCCAGTCGGGAAGATTGGGCAGCGAAGTCCACGGCGCGCGGAGATGGCCATCGGATGGACCATAGCTGGTTTCATCCCGGTCTCCGCTGATGCGCAGATCCACAGCCGTGCGGATGCGCCATTCCGAGGGCAGCGTCATCGTCATGCCTGGGGAAAAGTAGAGACTATTTTCACGTGTATACGCAGCCGTGGGTGGTTTGCGCAGGAAGGACCTGCCATATAATTCTGCAAAGAACGCGACTCTCCCCATGGTCTGCTGCAGGGCAAGACCGTAGGCCATTTCGAGGACATTGTGTTCAGCCCTGGTGGCGCTGCCGGGAACATTGCCGATCTCCACACCGTGGTCATTGTGGTTGAACAGCCCTGCATTGGCACTGACCGTCAAGCCTGTGCCAGGCGCGTCCGGCCGGGAGAGGCGCGAGGCCATAACGGTAAAACCGGCGCCGATGCGGTCACTGGAATAGGGCTCCAGGGGGAGATTGTGGTGAGCCGCTGTTGGCAGGCGCATCTCCATCTGTCCGTGGACGCGATAGTGACCTGTCTGGTTTTGCCAGAGATGGGCTTGTGCGGTCAGGAAGAGATCGTCCGGGAGATTGTAGCCGCTGCCCATTTTGTGGTTATCCTGATAGATGATCTGCAGGATGCGCAGCTCGACATGATCGGAAAGCCCGTAGCTCAACTGCAGACCATTCTGGATGTCCCAATAGGTCTCTCCGGTCAAGAGGCCGGAGGTGTATTCCTGAATCTGATCCCGGAAAAAGAAGCGCACATGCGCTTGCGCAAAGAGATGATGTTTATGAATCGTATAGGCGGGACGGATGTGGTGCGTATCTGCCGGCCGTTCGCTTTGGGTGTGTGATGAAACCGGGAGAACCAGAATCAGTGCCGCGAGTAACGTTTTCTTCATGGGTGCCTGCCAGAAAATTGCTTGTTCCTATAACAATATATACGCCAGAGATAAACGTTTGCGTAATGGAAATGGTTCCGGGGAGGGGCCGTCAATTTTCATAGCGCGCCGCGTCAATCTGGTATTTTTGAATTTTGTAGCCGATGATGCGCTCGGTGCTGCCGAGCAGTCGTGCGGCTTTGGCCTGATTGCCGCGGGTTGATTTGAGGGCATCCTGAATGAGTTCTTTTTCATAATTGGCAACCGATTCGGCCAGGGACCAGCGCGGCAGCGTGTTGCTGCTCTCCGCTGTCTGCAGAGTCGGTGGCAGGTGGTAGCTGTGAATGACCAGATCCTCACAAACGACCACGGCGCGTTCGATGCAGTTTTCCAGTTCACGGACATTGCCCGGCCAATGATAACGCATCAGCATGTCGATAGCCGGTGTGGAGATGCGTTGAATGGATTTGCCATATTGGCGGCCGTATTTCAGCATAAAGTGATCCGCGAGCAGCAGGATATCGCTTTTGCGTTCACGCAACGGGGGCAGGTAGAGCGAAAAAACGTTGAGACGGTAATAGAGATCTTCTCTGAAGGTGCCACGGGCGATGCGGTCTTCGAGATTGGCGTGGGTGGCGGCGATGATGCGCACATCGACTTTGATGGTTTCCAGTCCGCCGACGCGTTCGAATTCGTGCTCTTGCAAGACCCGCAGCAGCTTGACCTGGGTCATGGGGCTGAGATCGCCAATTTCATCGAGGAAAATGGTGCCGGTATCAGCCAGCTCAAAGCGTCCTTTTTTGCGCGCCAGGGCGCCAGTGAAGGCTCCTTTTTCATAACCGAAAAACTCCGATTCAATCAGATTTTCCGGTATCGCCGCGCAATTGACGCGGATGAAAGGGCTTTCACTGCGTTGCGAATTGTAATGAATGGCCTGGGCAATGAGTTCCTTGCCGGTGCCCGACTCGCCGCGCAGGAGTACCGTGGTGCTGGTGTTGGCGACCTGGGAGACGCGTTCATACAATTCCTGCATCTCGCGGCTGTTGCCGATGATATTCTGGAAGCGGTGTTCCTGCTTGAGCTGCTGTCTGAGAATCACGTTTTCGGTCAGCAGTTTCTGCTGTTCGAGTTCGGCGAGTTGGCGGATGTGAATGTGTTGCACCAGGGCGGAAGCGACCAGGACGAGAAAGTTCACCGCATTGTTATAATCGCGTTTGGGCGTGTAGGGCAGACTGACAAAGAGAACCCCGAGGGCACGATAATCCAGGGCGATGGGCACGCAGAGGAATGTTTGTTCCTCTGAAGTTCCCAGCTGCAGAAATCCCGGTTGATTGAAGAGCAAGGGTTCCTTGCTGGCTTTGGGGATGATGACGGCGTGGCCGGAATCCGCCACACTGCCGATGAATCCGTCCTTGAATTTGAGCGTTTCCACATCGGGGTTGTGCGGCAGGTCAAGGACCGCGGCGCGATGCAGGTTTTTGCGTTCCGGATCGGCCAGATAGATGGCGCCGGAGCTGATATGATAGGAATTTTTCAGGATGCGCAGGGTGACGTTCAGGGCTTCCTGTTCATTGAGGCTGCGGCTCAAGCCTTGATTGATTTCAATCAGGATGGAGAGTTTTGAAACCGGCAGATTATTTTTATTGACGGATTCCAAGAGGTTTCCTGTTAGCCTGCATTATACATAGACAACGTGAGGAAAAACATAAATAATTTATTTAATAACAGGTTATGCTAATAAGACAGCAACCCGGATTCTGTGTCAAGGATCGCTCGAAGCCACTTCTCTGCGCCGCAGCGGTAAATATTTTCACCTTGAGAGTCGTACTAACCTGAATGATTCACCGCCAAGGATGCAGAGGTACGCAAAGAAAAAAAAACATAGAAATGGCATTGATAACAACTTAAATGACTGGAATGATATTTTAATCATAAATATTTCGATAACTATAATAAAAATAGCTCGGCGGCCTCGGCGGTTTATGAATAGAACAGGCTAACACCGAATCCGGCATCAAAACTGCAATCTAGCATAGAGACCACGAAAAATATTTTACTAATTTTATATATTTATTGGAATTATCAAGTCGCCCTGTTTCGTGTTCTTTGTGAACTTGGTGGTTAGGAGTTATTCAGGTTAGATCAGATTATACAAAAATGTAGTATAAAAATTATAAGCTACAAAATTGTAATAATGTGCTGCTGATTTTTTCGAAATGTTATGAGCCATATAATTTTTCCGAGATATTGAAATTTGAGTGTAGCCCTTGTATGGTTAATAACAACAAAAATGTGGTTATGGATTATATATGCTACAAAAATGTAGTAAATATATTTACTCAAATCAACAACAAAATAAAAATGGCAGACAGCCTACATAAAACCAATAAATACAATAGTAAAATTAATGTGATTTGATGCAAAAACGTCGCCTGCTTCGATTTTGTGGCACTTTCTTTGCGAAAGCGAATGCAAAGGCCATCCATTGCTCCGTTGCAGTCCACAAAAACCGAATCATCGAAAGGCAGGATTTACCCCATGGCATCCGAAACGAACAATTTTGCGCGCACGCAGGTGCTGTTGCAGTTGGCGGGTAATCACAAGAGCGAAAACATTACGCCGCAAACCACTTCCAGTTATTATAACAGCAACTGTTTCAATGATCGCATCATGCGCGACAAGTTGCCCAAGGAGATCTACAAAAAGCTGCGCGCCTCCATTCGCCGTGGCGAAAAGCTCGACATGAGCATCGCCGATGCCGTCGCCCATGCCATGAAAGAGTGGGCATTGAGCAAAGGCGTCACGCACTTTACGCACTGGTTTCAGCCTCAGACGGGGCTAACCGCGGAAAAGCATGATGCGTTCATCGAGGTCGATGAAGAGGGCGAAGTCATTGAGCGTTTCCGCGGCGAGCAGTTGGTACAGGGCGAGCCGGATGCGTCCTCTTTCCCCAGCGGCGGCATGCGTTCCACGTTTGAGGCGCGCGGCTATACCATGTGGGATCCCTCCAGCCCGGCCTTCATCATCGAAGGGCCCCGCAGCAACATCCTCTGTATTCCATCGGTATTCATCAGTTACACCGGCGATGCTCTGGACAAGAAGACGCCGTTGCTGCGATCCATTCAAGCGCTCTCCAATTCAGCCTTGCGCATTCTACGGCTATTTGGCAACGAGACTGCAAACCGCGTCATCACCACGGCCGGCATCGAACAGGAATATTTTCTGGTGGACAAGACTTTTTTTAATCTGCGGCCCGATCTCCGCATCACCGGCCGCACCCTGATCGGCGCGGAACCGCCCAAAGGTCAACAGATGGAAGACCATTACTTTGGTTCCATCAAAGAGCGCGTTCTCGCCTTTATGCAGGATGTGGAATTCGAGCTGTACAAGCTCGGCGTGCCCACCAAAACCCGCCATAATGAGGTTGCTCCGCACCAATTCGAAATGGCGCCCATTTTCTCAGAAGTGAATGTGGCCACGGATCGCAATCATCTCACCATGGAGGTGATGAAAAAAGTCGCCAATCGCCACGGATTGGCTGTCTTGCTGCATGAAAAGCCGTTCGCCGGCGTCAATGGCAGCGGCAAACACAACAACTGGTCCATCGCGGATTCGGAGGGCAACAATCTCCTCGATCCGGGAAAGACGCCGGAAGAAAATTTGCAGTTTCTGGTGTTTCTCATCGCGGTTTTGCATTCGGTCTATTACTATGGCGATCTGCTGCGCGCCTCCATCACCTCAGCCAATAACGATCATCGCCTCGGCGCCAATGAGGCACCGCCTGCCATCATGTCCGTTTTCCTCGGCACCCAGTTGTCCGCCATTCTCGATTCCATCAAGGCGGGCCGATCCGCCAGGGTCACGGCGGAGAACATCTTTGATCTCGGCATCAGCAATCTGCCGCCGGTGCTGCGGGATTATACGGATCGTAACCGTACTTCGCCTTTCGCTTTTACGGGCAACAAGTTTGAGTTTCGCGCCATCGGTTCCTCCTCCTCGGTTTCCTTGCCCAATGTGATGCTCAATACGGCGGTGGCGGATTCCCTGGACCTGTTGGGTGCCGAGATCGAGAAGGAATTGGCCAGGGAAAAAGATTTGAAAACCGCTGTGATGGTTGTATTGCGCAAGCATATCCGCGATACCGAACCAATCCGTTTTGACGGCAATAATTACAGCGAGGAATGGGAGCAGGAAGCCGCCAGGAGAAATCTGCCCAACATCAAGAACACGGCTTATGCGCTGGACGCCCTGGTGGCGCCCAAAAATGTCGATATGTTGATGCGGCAAAAGGTCTTCACCCGGAGTGAAATCGAGTCGCGCTATCACACCAAACTGGAACAATACATCAAGACGCTGGAGATCGAATCAGAAACGCTCGCCAATATGGTGGATATCTGGGTTGTGCCAGCCGCTGTGGCCTATCAGGCGCGGCTGATCAAAGTGGTTCGCGGTCTGGCCGACTTGGCCGGGTTGACCCCGGGACTCTCTTATAAGAGCGAACTGGAGCTTTTGTCCGTAGTGACAGCGGCCGTGGAAACCATTCGCGCGAAACGGGAAGAATTGATGCGGGCTTTGCTTAAGTCCGAGAGTATTGAAGATTTGTCAAAGAAAGCCAAATTCATTGCCGATCATGTGGTGCCCTTGATGTCCGAGGTGCGCAAGCCCGCCGATGAGCTGGAACATCTGGTGGCCGATGATTTGTGGCCTTTGCCGCGTTATTCGGAAATGCTGTTCATGATGTAAGTCAGATTTTACAGAACAGGCGGGCCTGTCATTGATAAATGCCTGGTAATCATGGCAGGCCGGTTCCCTCTCCCCGTGTGGGAGAGGGAATGGGTGAGGGGGGGCTTCGCTGTATGCGAGGATTGGTTTCTCTCTTTGTCTCTGTGACTCTGGTGGAGAATGGGACCAGAGCGTTCATGATTCCTTCAGAGTTGGCTGAATGAGTGGGAACCCGGATGGGGCTCCACATGGGGCGGTAATTCCCGGTGTCCCCCTAAAATAAAAAAAGGCGGTGAAGAAACTTCACCGCCTCATTTATGCCGTTTGGCTAATTGCTTACTTTGCCTTGCCGAGGATTTTATAAACGCCTGTGCCACATTTGGCGCAAACGCCTTTGAGCGCTGCGCGGCCATTTTTCATGGTCACTTTGGTGCCATTTTTTA